>NZ_JAUBTN010000021.1:44991-97608 GCF_036705055.1 Microcoleus sp. CZ3-B2
CTAGTAGTAATTGTATAAATCAGCGTATCGCCCGCCTTGATGGTTGCCGGAGCAGTCTTTTGGGTGACAATATCGGCACCAGGACTGACGCTGGTGGACACGGTGGCGCTGGGGTCGGTACCGTTGTTGTTGCCAGGAGTCAAGTCGGGAGTGATCGAGCTACTTCTGGCGGTGTTGCTGAAGGAAGTTGCTGTCAGGGGTACTGTGAAGCCGATCGTCCGGTTGACTGTTTCACCGTTGGCGATCGCCACGGGTGGGAAGGTAACAATTCCTGTCACTGCATCGTAAGTGCCCTCGTTAGATGCCGTGACTCCCGTTAATCCGGGAACGATGCTGTCAGTGATGGTTACAGCTTGTGCCGGACTGGGGCCGTTGTTGAGTGTGGCGATGCTGTAGCTGACCGAGCTGCCGGGGATAGCAGTGGTAGAGCCGGTTTTGGTGGTTGCCAGATCGGCGTTGGGCGTAATAGTTGTCGTAACACTAGAGTTGGTCGGAGTTCCCTCTTTGTTGGTGGTGGAGCCGTTGTTGTTACGGTTGTTCGGGTCGGGAGTCGCCGATCGGCTCCGAGCCGTGTTGCTGATGGTGTTAAGCGTGGCTGGCGCAACGAAACTGACGGTGCGGGGCTCAGTCGCCCCGTTTGCCAGCGTCGCCACCGGTGGAAAGGAGACAATGCCGGTTTGTGCGTCATAGCTCCCGCCGTTGGAAAAGCTAACTCCTGTTAAACCCGGAATAATACTGTCAGTGATGGTCACGTCGATCGCTGGGTCGGGCCCCCTATTAGTCGTGTTCAGCGTGTAGGTGACGGTTGACCCGGCAGCAGCAGTCAGATTGCCGCTCTTGGTAGTGACTACATCCGCGACTGTATTGACAATTGTGGTAAAGACTACACCAGGCCCATCGACTTGCCCCGGCGGGGATATAGCGCTGTTGTTGCTGAGGTCAGGGTCGAAAGTCGAGCTATTGCTGAATGCAATGTTAGAAAAAGTAGTGCCGACAGGTAAATCAGACCGCACATTAACTGTCACGCTGTAAGTGAGAGTCTCGCCGGGATTGAGAACGGGAACTACAGGCCAGGTGACAGACTTCGTTTGGTTCTGGTAAGTGCCATTATCCGAGACATTGAGAATTGGCGGGTTTCCGGGGGGAATGAGCAGTTCAAAAGGTATTTCGTCTTGAATCTTGACGTTTCTAGCGGGCGCTGGCCCTTTGTTGACCGTTGTAATCGTGTAGGTAATGCTGCCCCCTGGCTTGATGAACGCAGGGCCGGTCTTGATCGTGCTCACGTCAGCCGAGATAGTCGGAGGATTTACCGTCTCGACTACCAGGTTTTGAAGTTCGTGAATGTTGTTGGCACCTCCTGTGGAACTGCCAAAACCAAATTTGAAAATTGGCGGTACTGGGCCGTTTTCGGTTGACAAGTTGGGGATGTCGATCACTGTAGTTTCGTAGGTGCCGTCAAAATCCCTATCGAAGGCAACGGTGAGGCGATTGGGATCCACCTTGTCGTTAGATGGATTTAGGGTAACTTGAACGGCTCTTCTGGCTTGATCCCGATCGCTCGTGAAGGTATTGCTGAAATTAAAACTGCTGCCGGCAACAGGGCCACTAAAGTCAATGCTCGTAGGAATGTTATCGATGCCGAAGGGAACGATCGCATTTGTTAAAAACGAATAACTATTTGCTTGATTTCCTCTAATAGTTACTGAATCAGGTCTGAAAGAACCAATAGAGGAGCCGGGAATCGAAGGAGGCTCCGGGCCAGAGCGCCCTTCTGTGGATGTTGAAAAATTGCCAAACTCGTCAAGCCCAATGCCTAAATAACCTCCGTCAATACCGGCTGTACCCGTTCGTGGAGCATAAGCCAGAGAACCGCCAAAACCCCCAGTCCTGGTTGGGCTAACAGTGCCATCAATCAAGAAGAAACCCAGCCCGTCTCCTGGCTGAGGGCTAATAAAGCCTTGCGGAGACGCAAATTGCTGGCTTGAACCGTAGGAATAAAAATCAAACTTAACTCTGATACCGTCGGTTGAAGGAATGGGGTTGTTGTAGATGACGAAGGCTTCCCGGTTGTTTACTGCTGGAGTTAATCGCAGGGCACCATCGCCTGGAACACTGCCTCCGACAGCCGGAAGTATGCCGGATACAGTCCCTCCGGTAATGCCGGGGATATCTTGAGAAGATGCTGGCCCCCCAGCCGGATTGAACAGCGCACCGCCTGTTCCCCCGTAAATCCAAGGCCCCCTAACTGTGGCGTTCTTGAAAGTTTCGTTAACTAATGTGCCTAGGGTGTAGCTGTATGCTTCGAGCGCTGCTTTTTCAATGGCGATACTCGCCTCGATTTCCCCTGTCGCAAATTCTAATTTCCAGTCGCCGCCTAGTGCCGCGCTCCCCGTCAAGTTGTCGGAGGCTGCAATATCTGCACCACTAATTGCCTTCAGCCGCCGCACGAAGGCCCGGCCGCTTTCTCCGGCTGCGACGCTGCACCCGCACAACAAGATAGCTCCTCTCTCGCTGAGGCTTTTTCCCCACTGCTGCAACAAATGGCTGTAGGTTTCTATGTTGTCGCTGCTCAGGGCGATCGACCCTAGTTGCACTGCTGCTTCTCGACCGTGAGAAATTATTTGCAGGCTGTCTAAATTGCTACAACTAGCCAAAATTGTAGTAATTTGCTCGACTCCATCCCGCTGCGAGTCGAGTATAAATACTTCTGTACCTGCTGTTGCTCCGCTTGCCAAGCTGTCGTATTGCTCTACTCTGGCATCGAGGAACAGCACATTTTTTACACTCCGGGCGATCGGCGATTCTGTTACTGGCAAAAATTCTGTTTGGGAGTTCCCAATTCCCGCACTCTCATCGTTTTTTGAGGAATATAAACACCAGTCTCCATTTACTTCTTGTATTTTTTGAGCGGGATGAGTTGCTATTATTCGGGATGTTTTGTTAGTAATGCTTGCGGTGGTATTGCTTACTTTTTGGGTTGTGAAAATTGGTTTGTTGCAGATGCTTTGCATGGTAGAATTCCCTGAGTAATAATTGCCGTAAGATGCCCGTTTCAAGATGATAGCGACATCGGAAAAAAAAGCTTGGATTGCAGAGTTATCAGCTATGCAGCTTGAATGTGATCGAGAGCAAGAGGCTTATTTTACTCAGCACAAAGCTGTGCTATCTCGCTCTTTGATAGCATTGCAAATATAGTCGGCGCAAGCGCTGAAGATTGGGAACTTAAATTCCACCAATCTATCTATTAGGAGATATTTCGCATTCGATTTTTGCGATCGAGTGTATTTTTATACCCGCATTTTTTTTACATCCGGCAACGGACAATAACAAGAATTCTCAAAAATTTATTTTATGAGGTTTCTGTCGATCGTCCAATGCAGTTTACGGGTAGAGAAATTTCACTATTTCTGAACTAAGAAACCGGGCTTCACAGACAAAAAGAGTTCCTTGCAGCCCTCACTCCCGGTAAAAAACCCGGTTTCTTGGGTTTTGGTGCGCTAGCCCCCTTCGCAATCGCCCAAAGAGATTAATTAAGGATGGGATTGCTAGAAAGCGGCCGGGACATCATTAGGCCGGCAGCATCCAAAACCTGTGATTAAACTGAAACATACATACCCTGTAGCGACGAGGTGTCTTAAAAATTTATGAGTTGCAGTCTGGAGACAACAATTATGGTTTGAGACTGCGTTTATTTGCACAAAAACAGATTGGTACAGCTAGCAAGAAACTTCTCACTCCAACTGTCAACTTATAGTCTTCTAGCGAGTTTATGTTTGAGGTTAATGGTCGGGACAATTGTTTGTACACAATTTTTCATGATGTTTTGCAGAAATCGAGTTGCAGATGTGTTTGTCAGCTACTGGCGATTTTTATTCGCTCATTTTTTCAACTGCAGGAGGGCGTCTAGGAGAGTCGGAACTAACTTGATTCCTAGATTTTTCGCCACCAAATTCAGATTTATTCTCTAAACCTGGTTTTTGCGTGCAAGTCCTCAACTAGAAAAGCACCGGATCGCAGTCTGCCACTTATAGCAACTGTAACCAAGCAATACTGCTCGATTAATTTTTAATTGCTGAGTTGTGGCACGGCTTGTGCTGAAAAAGATCCAACAACAATCCTTACACTTAAGTACATACTAACTTATCAATTACTGCATCAGCAAATTTACGTAGATAGTAGCCCCATTACAAGCTATATCTTTTCACCGCGAACGTCAAGAGTTCTGGCTCGGTAGTAGCGACAATCAAGACAGGGCCCTGAAAGATTGACTGCACAACGGATGTAATGAGAGCGGGCGTTGTACTCGCGATCTCGCCGATCGCATAACCGAGGTCTTCTACGTAAGTGCGATCGACCGTTGCTAGTTGATTTCGCACAGGTATGTTTGCTACCGCTAGCCCGACCGCTGCAATTTTATCTTGGGCTTGGCTCTGGCCGATCGCATCACCCACAAAGACAGCAGCGACGGAGCTAAACCTATGAAAATAATCAAGATAGCAGTTAGTACATTTAGTCAACTTGTGTGGGGAATATTTTCTTTAATTTAGGCGATCGACAACAGAAAATTATCCGCCGAGAGACGGTTTTAAATCATAAAAGTTCCCGGAAAAGTTTGAAACTTTGCCGGTGCGTTAGCCGTTTGCTGGCTGCTACTCGCGGGAGAGCGGTTATTTTACAAAACTAGACAGGAGAAACCGGGTTTAGTTCAAAAACAGACAAGCCCGTAATAGGTTCGATCGTTCGGACTTTAATCCTCTTTAAATCAGAGGACTAAAATCCGAACGATCGAACGGTTGGAAAAAATCCGGTTCCTCTCAAAAACCAAAACGGTTAAACCTTAGCAACATCCGCCGCTAAATCCATCAATGTACTAGAAGCCTCCACCTTCGCAACATCCAACAAAGTCTTTAAAACCGAATCGGGATTCAAACTAATCGAATCAATTCCCAACTCCACCAAGAATCGAGCAAACTCAGGATAATCGCTTGGTGCTTGACCGCAAATCCCAATCTTGCGATCGTACTTTTTCGCCGCTTTAATGGCAATTTCTATCATCCGCTTCACAGCTTCATTACGTTCGTCAAAAATGTGGGCGACTAAAGCAGAATCTCGGTCTAATCCTAATGTTAGCTGAGTTAGATCGTTAGAGCCGATCGAGAATCCATCAAAAACCTGGGCAAATTCATCAGCAAATATGACATTGCTGGGCAATTCGCACATCACATAAACTTGCAAGCCGTTTTCACCCTTGACTAAACCGTGTTTTGCCATCTCAGCTAAGACTTTTCGGCCTTCCTCCGGCGTGCGACAAAACGGAATCATCGGAATCACATTTGTCAAGCCCATGGAGTCGCGAACTCGCTTCAATGCTTTGCATTCTAAAGCGTAAGCTTCGCGGTAATTCGGGTCGTAATAGCGAGAAGCGCCGCGCCACCCAATCATCGGGTTTTCTTCTTTGGGTTCAAACTGCCGCCCTCCCAAAAGATTAGCATATTCGTTGCTCTTGAAATCGCTCATCCGCACGATGACAGGATTGGGATAAAATGCGGCGGCGATGGTGGCAATTCCGCAGGCTAATTTGTCGGTAAAAAAATCTGGTTTGTGTTCGTAAAGTGCTGTGAGTTTGCCAATTCGACGCTTGACGGATTCGTCGGTCAATTCGTCAAAGTGAATCAGTGCCAGGGGGTGCGTTTTGATGTGGTTGGCGATGATGAATTCCAGCCGCGCTAAGCCTACTCCGTTGCAAGGAATTGCTGACAAACTAAAAGCTTCTTCTGGGTTGCCGACATTCATTAAAATTTGAGTGCGGGTGCGGGGCAAATTGTCGATTGCACTTTCTTGTATTTCAAACTCCAGTAAACCCGAATAAACTTTGCCTTCGTCTCCTTCGGCACAACAAACAGTAATTTCTTGATTGTTTTGCAAGACTGTCGTAGCATCGCCGGTGCCGACAATTGCGGGAATTCCCATTTCTCGGGCAATGATGGCAGCGTGGCAAGTGCGGCCGCCGGAATTGGTGACAATGGCGCTGGCTTTTTTCATGATCGGTTCCCAATCCGGGTCAGTTTTGTTGGTGACAAGAACTTCTCCAGCTTCAAATTCGGCGATTTTGTGAGAGTCTAAAATGATATGGGCTTTGCCTTGTCCGATCGCTTCGCCCACGGCGCGTCCCGTTGCCAAAACTGTGCTGGAACCGTGCAATTTGTAGTTCCGCAAAACTGTAGCGGATTTTTGTGATTGTACTGTTTCCGGTCGCGCTTGGACGACAAAGAGTTCGCCAGTATTGCCGTCTTTTGCCCACTCGATATCCATCGGCGTGTAGGTTCCCCGCACTTGGGAATAGTGTTCTTCGATCTGTATTGCCCAACGTGCTAGTTGCAGAATTTCGTCATCGTTAATGGCGTATTTGCCGCGTTCTTTTGGCGATACTGAGACGTTTTTGGTGTATTTAGAACCGCCAAGATCGTACACCATTTTGATGTCTTTTGTACCGAGCAGTTTGTCGAGAATTGGGCGGAAACCTTGTTTTAATGTGGGTTTAAAAACTAGGTATTCGTCGGGGTTTACGGCTCCTTGAACGATATTTTCTCCTAATCCGTAGGCGGCGGTAATTAATACGGCATTTTTGAAGCCGGTTTCGGTGTCGATGCTGAACATGACGCCGGAGGATGCTAAGTCCGATCGCACCATTTTTTGCACGCCGACGGATAAAGCGACTTCTAAGTGGTCGAAACCTCGGAGTTGGCGGTAGGAAATTGCTCTGTCGGTGAAGGTGGAGGCGAAGCATTTGTGACAGCATTCGAGCACGCCGGTGCAGCCGTGAACGTTGAGGTAGGTTTCTTGCTGTCCGGCGAAACTCGCGTCTGGTAAGTCTTCGGCGGTGGCGGAGGAACGTACTGCTACGTCGGTGCCCTCGCCGTAGCGATCGCACAATTTTTCGTAAGCATCGGCGATCGCCGCTTGCAGTTCTTCTGGAAATGGTGTACTCAGAATCAATCCGCGCGCTTCCTTGCCTTTTTGTTGTAGGTTGTGCAGGTTTTCTACGTCTAAATCAGCAAATATTTCGCGCAATTTTGCTTCTAAACCCCCCGCAGAGATGAAGTAGCGGTAAGCGTATGCTGTAGTTGCAAATCCGTTGGGGACGCTGACTCCTTTGGGTTTTAGCTGTTGGATCATTTCGCCCAAAGAAGCATTTTTACCGCCTACTAATGGGATGTCGGCGATCCCGACTTCATCAAACCACAATACTAAGGCTTTTTCTTTGGGAATTAAAAGTTGTTGTTGACTTGCTAATTTTTCTAGCATGAGTTTTTTCCTCTCAACTTCATTTCTGTTCTGTCAGTTGATATAGCCTTTCAAGCTCTCATAGGAGGTACTATCCGGCCTAGGGCATACCTCACTGTTTTAAGAACCGCTATATGAGATTTGAGATTGTACCTCTTCCATTCATTCACCAATAATCTGAAATAGCCTGGATCTGTGTCGATTCGCCTTTCATCTGGGGTTTATATCAAATCCTCTCTTCATCGAAATAGTAAATTCACTGTTGACTGTTGACTGTTAACCGTTAACATCATTTGAATCCACAAGCTTAAACTCTCGTCTCAACTTTTGGCTCGATCGCGAGTTCTACCTTCAACTTGTGTATCGCTTTTGGGCCGGGGCAAAAGACGGTCAACAAAAAACTGT
This sequence comes from Microcoleus sp. CZ3-B2, assembly GCF_036705055.1. Lineage (NCBI taxonomy): Bacteria > Bacillati > Cyanobacteriota > Cyanophyceae > Oscillatoriales > Microcoleaceae > Microcoleus > Microcoleus sp. CZ3-B2. The sequence goes on from NZ_JAUBTN010000021.1 coordinate 52,681, forward strand.
CAACTTTTTAAGGTATTTTTTCGCGAAGTTTATCGAGTTTTTTCCTAGGCTGTATCCAGCAGAGTTTTTGATTGCCTATATTTCAATAGTATCACTTTTTTTATAAATAGCAAGACTGGTAGAAAAAAAAATCATTGCAAAAAGTTAAGAAATGGCTCTGGGGATTTTATGTAAGCTATTATAAAAAAAACTGGCGGACAGATGAATATCTAAGATAGTTGCCACGGTTTTTTTGCACTGACCGCGCTGTGCGGGGACAGGGCTGGGATTGTTTTGGTAGCCGAATCTACGGGCAAAAAAGAATTGGTTGCTGGGGGCGATCGCCCAAAAAACACAACACCAAGCAGCTTTGTTTATTGAAAAAACCGAACTTCTCAAAACCGCAACGCAAAAGTTTGATTCCTGATTGGCTTAACCTAATCGGAGCGCAAACACTCGTTCTAGAGTATTAGAATTGAGTTGCCCTCAAGGGCTTTAAATTATTGAATGATCTGCCTCGATCTGTGTCGCACCTTGGGAAATCTGCGGTTAACAGAGCGATCGAATATTTATGCAACTCAATTCTATTTTATAGCCTTTCAAGCTCTCCTATGAGGTGTGCCGAGGTATGCTGCAACCCTTACAGTGTCAAGCTTTTCATAGCAAAACTGGTACTTCACCTTTTAGAGAAAGGCTATATAACCTTTGTAATGGGTTACTGGTAATAAAAATTGTCAACTGCGAGCTTTTGTTTCCATGCTCAATTACCTTTTTCCCTACGAGCTGTAACTCATATTACCTTCCAAAGGCTGTAGTTGTTAAACCGGCAGTTTTTTAACTTTGAGTAGCGGTATTTTGGGGTATTAAATTATTTATATGCTATAATAGTTAGCTCGACTGCCTTAGGACAAAAAACAAGGTATATGATATCAGTTTTGAACTCAACCGGAAAGAAAAACGGCTTTAAAGTTCTCTTGGTCGAAGATAATCAAGCCGAAGCCGAGCTGATCGAAGAATTATTATTAGAAAGAAACGTCAGGAGACCAGAAGCGCAAAGGCTTTCTGTAAGCTGTACAGACCGTCTCAGCACAGCGCAGCAACTTTTGAGGGACGAACATTTTGATGTGATTTTACTAGACCTTTCCCTGCCAGACAGCCAAGACTTGAGTACAATTGTCAAGATACAAGAATACAGCCTCAATACTCCGATCGTCGTATTGACTGCCCGCAACGATGAAGAACTAGCCGTGAAGTCAATCCAAGCAGGAGCTCAGGATTATTTAGTCAAGCGAAAAATTGACAGCGAATTATTAATGCGATCGCTCCGCTACGCAGTCGAGCGGCAGCACAACCAAGAAGCTTTGCAAAAAAGCGAAGAAAAATATCGCTCGGTAGTCGAAAATTCCCTCGTCGGAATTGCAATTATTGCTCCTCCAATTTCCCCCGATTTAGTCGGCAAATGCGAGTGGTTGGAAGTTAACGATGCTTTGTGCGATTTGCTGGGATACAACCGCCAAGAACTTCTGCAGGGAAATTGGGAAAATTGGAGTTTTTATGAAGATTTGCCTGCCAGTTTAGAGCAGTTAAATAAAATTCTGACAGGGAAAAGTGAAGGCTATGTTTTAGATAAAAGGTGGCGCAAAAAAGACGGAAAAACTATTTATACGAGAGTTTCGCTACGCTGTATTCGCGGCAGAGACGGCTCGATCGACCGGATGATTAAAATAATTTTGGACGTGAGCGATCGCTACCGCTACGAAGATGAATTAAAAGCATCAAAAGAGTTTTTGAATCACACGATCGATGCTACTCCCGATCCAATTTTTGTCAAAGACGAGCAGCACAGGTGGGTTGTATTAAACGACGCTTTTTGCGAGTTGATGGGGAAAGGGCGATCGGAACTGATTGGGAAATCTGGATACGAGTTTTTACCCGCAGCACAAGCAAATTTTTTTGAACAGCAAGACCGAGAAGTTTTTCAAAGAAGCCTGCCTCAAGAAACAGAAGAAACCTTTACTGATTCCGCAGGAAAAAAGCGGATTATATCTACAAAAAAGACGGTTTTCAATAAAACCAACGGTACTAAAATGTTGGTCGGAACAATGCGAGATGTGACCGAGTACAAACGCCAGCAAATAGCGCTGCAGGAAAGCGAAGCTCGATTTCAAAAAATGGCTGCCAACGTGCCGGGAATGATTTATCAATTTCGGCTATCTGTTGATGGGAAAACATTTTTTCCCTATGTTTCTTCTGGTAGTATCCAGCTCTACAATTTAAGACCGGAAGAAATCGAAAAAAATGCCCATTTGCCTTTTGCAACAGTTTATCCTGACGACATCTCAGACTTGCAGCGATCGATCGCAAATTCAGCGACAACCCAGCAAGCTTGGCAACACCAGTGGCGGCAAGTTGTGGGAGAACGAGTGAAATGGCTGCAAGGCGCTGCCAAACCGGAAAAACAAGCCAACGGCGATATAATTTGGGATGGTTTGGTGATGGATATCACTGAATTAAAACAAACCCAGCAAGAGCGCGATCGCTTCTTTAATATTTCCCTAGATTTACTTTGCATTGCAGGTTTTGATGGCTATTTCAAACGCTTAAACTCCGCTTGGTCAAATCTATTAGGTTACAGCATAGCCGAACTTATAGCCAAACCTTTTCTAGAATTCTTGCATCCCGAAGACCTAGCAATAACTACAGATGCAGTAGAAACACTAAAAAACGGCAACCCCGTTATTAACTTAGAAAACCGCTATATTTGCCGTGATGGTAGTTATAAATGGCTGTCGTGGACGGCATCGCCCTTTGCTGAAGAAGGTTTGATTTATGCAGCGGCCCGCGACGTAACACTGAGCAAACAAGCAGAAGCTGAATTGCGAAAGAGCGAAGCCACCAACCGCGCTCTTTTAAACGCGATACCTGACATGATTTTTCGCTGTCGCGCTGACGGTACTTTGGTAGACTTTAAACCCGCAAAAGACCTCCTGACTCTAGTACCGGCAAACATATTTATTGGCCAAAAAGCACAAGACATATTGCCGTCTGCTTTTGCTGAAGAAATCTTGTCCGCTAATCAACAAGCCCTCGATACAGGGGAGGTTCAAGTTCTAGAATATCAACTGCCAATTCAGGATGCACTGTGCCATTTTGAAGCGAGAATTGTCTTCTGCACGGATGACGAAATTATCGCGATTGTCCGCGACATCACCAGCCGCAAACGTTTCGAGTCAAAACTCCAGCGACAAGCCGCAGCAATGGCAGCCGCTTCCGAAGGTATAGGCATTGTTAAGGCCAGCGGAGAGGTGATTTATGCCAACGCAGCTAAACTCAAAATCTACGGTTACAATTCCGTCGAAGAAATGTTGGGCAAAAGTTGGAAAATATTTTATGAAGGTGCAGAACTTGCAAGGTTTGAGGAGGAAATTATGCCGACTGTAGTGCGGCAAGGTTATTGCAGTACGGAAGCTGTAGGCTGCCGCCGCGACGGCTCTAAATTCCCTCAAGAAATCTCGCTGACAGCCTTGCCAGACGGCGAATTAATTTGCATTGTTCGCGACATTGCTGCGAAAAAGAAAGCTGAAGCAGAGTTGCAAGATAGCAAGCGCTTCGGCGCTAGAATTGCTGAGGCAAGTCCTAATATTTTGTATGTTTGTGACTTAATAGAACAAAAAAATATCTATGCGAATGCTTCTATTTATCACGTTCTCGGCTATACGGTAGAGGAGATTTTGGCGCTCGGGCCGTGGATGCTGTCAAGTTTCATCCACCCGGAAGATGCTATCAAAATGCCTGATTATTTACAGCAAGTCGAAACTGGCATTGAAGGGGATATATTTGAAATTGAATACCGCCTCAGGCATAAGGATGGTTCTTGGCGCTGGATTCTCAGCCGAGATACTGTTTTTGCTAAAACAGCAGAGGGTAAGTTAAAACAAATTCTCGGTACGGGAACTGATATTACTGAAAGCAAGCAAGCAGAAGATGAAATTAAGCTGTTGCTGGCGGCAACTCAAGCAATTAGTCAGTCGGCAGATTTTCACAGCGCCCTCCCGGATATTTTGCGGTTGTTGTGCAATGCGATTGGCTGGGATTTTGCGGAAGCTTGGATACCTGCGGCTAATGCTAGTGTTTTGGAACACAGCAAAACTTGGTATGCTAGCGATCGCGATTTAGATAAATTCGGTCGCGAAAGTAAGAAAATTAGATTCGCCCCCGGAGTGGGAGTGCCGGGACGGATTTGGTCAACCCAAAATGTAGAATGGATGGAAGATATTTCTGCCGTCAATAATTCGTTGTTTGCCCGATCGCAAATGGCGGCAGCAATCGGATTGAAAGCTTGTTTCGGAGTGCCGATTCGCACTAAATCTCAGGTGCTGGCAGTTTTACTATTTTGCAAGCGTTCTCGCTCGATTATGGAGCCGCGCGTAGTAGAGTTAGTCAAGGCGGTAGCGACTCAATTAGCTTCTCACATTCAGCGCAAACAAGCTGAAGAAAAATTGCGTAAAAGTGAAGAAAGGTGGCAGTTAGTTCTTAAAGGCAATCAAGACGGAATTTGGGATCTGAATCTTCAAACAGATGAAGCTTTTCGATCTGCCCGCTGGCAAGAAATTATCGGTTATGCAGACGGCGAAATCGACAGTTGCAACAGCGAATGGATCGATCGCATCCATCCAGACGATCGCGAGCGAGTGCAAGCAGCGCTCCAAGATTATCTCGATCGCCAAACCCTCAATTACGCCGCCGAATACCGCTTGCAGTGCAAAGACGGCAGCTACAAGTGGGTGCTAGCCCGCGCTCAAGCAGTGTGGGACGAAGCCGGAAACCCCCTGCGGATGGTGGGTTCGATGACGGATATCAGCGATCGCAAACAAGTAGAATTAGCTTTGCTGCAAGTCACTCAAGCCGTCGAAAGTACCAGCGACGCGATCGCCATCGCCGACTTAAAAGGGCGGTCTCTTTACCACAATAAAGCCTTCATTCAGCGTTACGGCTACAGAGTAGAAGAACTCAACGAACTCGGCGATCGCGCAGCCCTTTATCTCCGGCCTAAAACTTACAAACAAATCTATAAAAACATTCGCCAAGGTCGCTCTTGGTGCGGCGAAATTGCGCTGCAAACTAAGAGCGGTGAAGCTGTTACCGCCCTGGTGCGAGCCGACACTATTAAAGATAAAAATTGCCATTCTATCGGCTTAATTGCAGTCATTACCGACATCACCCAACGCAAAGAAGCCGAAGCAATTTTGCACCAGCAATTAAAGCGCGAACAGTTGGCAACAGCCATGATGGAACGCATTCGTTCTTCTCTCAATCTCGAAGAAATTCTCACCAACGCTGTCGAAGAAGTGCGACATTTTTTGCAAGTAGACCGCACTGTTATTTACCAATTTAAGTCGGATTGGAGCGGGTTTATCGCTGTCGAGTCGGTAGCTGACAATTCCCTACAAATTCTAGGAACAGAAATTTACGACCCTTGTTTTGGAGAAACCTACGCTTCTCTTTACCAAGACGGTAGAATTAGAGCCACAGATGATGTTTACAATGCCGGCATCGCCGACTGTTACTTGACTTTGTTGGCTGGGTTGCAGGTGAGAGCGAGTCTGGTAGTGCCGATTTTGCAAGGCCAAAACTTGTGGGGGCTGTTAATTGCCCACCACTGCACGGGCGCGCGTCCCTGGCAAAAAATGGAGGCAGAGTGCCTGAAACAATTGGGGGTGCAGTTGGCGATCGCGATCCAGCAATCGACCCTATTTGAACAAGCACAAACCGAAATTGCCGATCGCAAACAAGCAGAAGCCGCTCTGCAATTAGCCGCTGAATCCGCCGAATCCGCCAATCGTGCTAAAAGCGACTTTCTCGCCAACATGAGCCACGAATTGCGGACACCTTTGAACGGAATTTTAGGATACATTCAACTGCTAAAAACCGATCGCAATTTAACGGCAGATCAGCAGGAAAGTCTCAATAGCATCCACCAGTGCGGCAACCATCTGCTAACGCTGATTAATGACGTTTTAGACATCTCAAAAATCGAAGCTAGTAAAATGGAACTGTCACCGATAGACGTGCATTTTCCCAGTTTTGTTAAAAGTATTGTTGATTTGTTCCAGATGCGGTCGCAACAAAAAGGAATAACCTTTAATTATGAGCAAGTATCGGCGCTGCCAAACACAATTTTTGCTGACGAAAAAAGGTTGCGCCAAGTTTTGATTAATTTGCTCAGCAATGCAGTTAAGTTTACCCTGAGCGGTGGCGTAACATTCAAAGTCGGTTATGCAGAAAATCCGGTAGAACAACCTCCTCAAATTAACAGCGCAGAATTGAACTTCACACCGAAAGTAGCGCCTAAAAGAATCAATTCAATCGCGAATTTAGACGCACCGATGGCAACACAAGAAGCGTGTGAAGCTATAATTTCAGCAGCAAATAAAAAGCAATTACGAGTTGCTAAAATTCGCTTTCAAGTCGAAGATACTGGCATGGGCATCGGGCAGGATAAATTAGAAGAAATATTTTTGCCTTTTCATCAAGTGGGCGATCGTAGCAATTTCGTCGAAGGTACCGGACTGGGGCTTTCCATCAGTCAAAAATTAGTCAATATGATGGGCAGCAAAATTCACGTTCAAAGTACCTCGGACAAAGGCAGCATATTTTGGTTGGATCTAGACTTGCCCGCAGTCGCCGAGTCTTCTCAACTCCCCGCCCCGCAAGAAAAACGCCGGCTTATCGGTTTTAGCGGCCGCCAGCGGAAAATACTGATCGTGGACGATAACGAAGTAAATCGCGCCATCCTAAACAGGATGCTTTCTCGTTTGGGTTTTGAAATCGCCCAAGCCGTAGACGGCGAAGACTGCTTGCAAAAAGCACAGGAATTTCTACCGGATATAATTTTAATGGACTTGTTGATGCCGGTAATGGACGGTTGGGAAGCTACCAAGCTGCTGCGACAGTTGCCGGAATTAAAAGATGCGGTTATCCTTGCTTTATCTGCTAGCGTCTACGAGATTACGAGGCAAGAGAGTATACTTGCAGGTTGCAATGATTTTCTCACCAAGCCGATTCAAACTAACGAGCTTTTAGAATTATTGCGCCTGCATTTGAGACTAGAATGGATTTACGAAGACGGAACAGGAACCAAAAAACGGAAAGCTCAAACTCCCAAAATATCATCTGAGATTGCTGCTGACTCAACAATAGTGTCTCCTAGCTCAGAGTCAATCTTAGTCTTGTTAAGATTGGCTGCAATGGGCGATATTGAAGCTATTCTGGAGGAAATTGCTAAACTCGAACATTCAGATCCGACATTAGCGCCTTTCGTTCATCACCTGCGGCAACTTACTAAAGGATTTCAGCTCAAGCAAATTCGAGACTTTTTGAAGCAACATTTGTCCTAACATTGAGGGTAGTTAAGAGAAAATTTAAAATTAGTTAAATCTCGCGCCCCGATCGTCATTGTCAATAACGCAATACGCTTGGATTAAACCCGATCGCCCCTAGCCCCCTTGAAGAATGGGGGAACCCTAAGCGATCAAAGTCCCCCGACTATCCGGGGGATTTAGGGGATCAGCAGAAAATAAACACTGTTAACTGAACATTCTCGCCCTAAAACGGTGGTTGCAAATAGAATCATCTACGAAGCAACGGGGTTTCTAAAGCCGCAGAACATTAGTTGAATCCGATTGTAAGTCACAATTGACAACCCACAAATCAAAAATTTGAAGATTTCCGTTGAATATGAAAGATCAGAATTCCACAAGAAGCATCATACTAATTGTAGATGACAACCAAACCAATCTCGACGTACTTTTCGAGCTGTTAAGGAATTACGGCTATAAAGTATTAGTGGCTCTAGACGGCGAAAGCGCGATCGAGCAAATCGAATACATTCATCCCGACTTAATTCTTTTGGACATCATGATGCCAGGAATTGACGGTTTTGAAACTTGCCTGCGTTTGAAAGCAGACCAGTTAACCCGAGACATTCCCATCATCTTCATGAGCGCCCTTTCCGACACCCTCGATAAAGTAAGAGGCTTTCAGACAGGAGCCGTTGACTACATCACCAAGCCCTTCCAGCACGAAGAAGTATTGAGCCGCATTGAAACTCACCTGACAATCCGCAGCTTGCAAAAAAAACTCGAAGAAAAAAACCTCGAACTCGCCCACCTCAACCAAAACCTAGAAAGACTTGTCGAACAAAAAACCAAGCAATTGATCGACCAGGAAAAAACAGCAATCATCGGACGTTTGACTCAGGGCATGGTGCACAACTTCAGAAGTCCGCTGCAAGTAATCCAGACTAGCGTCGAATTGATTGAAACAAAAGCCACAGAAATGCAAGAAGACTCTTTTTTTAGTTACACAAAATATATTTTTCAAGCTGTCACAAAAATTAATCAGATCATGGATACTCTGATGATGAAAAGCAGAGAAGAGCAAAAGCAAGATTTGCAGCCTGTGAATATCAACGATTTAGTACAACGAGAAATTCAGTTATTGGAAGGAAATATGTATTTTAAAAATAAGATTAGAAAAAAATATTTTTATGACGACGAAATTGTCACCATTCCCTTAATTTATTCCTATATATCTCAAGTTTTTTATAACTTAATCAATAATGCAATGGATGCTATGTGGGCCAAGAAAATCCGGGAACTGACTATAGTGACCCGGCAAGATGACTCCAACATATACATGGATATTTCAGATAACGGATGCGGTATAACACCTGAAGATTTATCAAAACTATTTGACCCTTTTTACACATCAAAGCCACCTAAAGGCGAAGAAAAAACCGAAGGAGAACCGACAGGAACTGGTCTCGGACTTTATACTTGCCTTGAACTTTTAAAACCGTTTAATGGCGAGATTGCTATTAGCACTAATCTCGGTAAAGGCAGCGTATTTACAGTTGTGCTGCCCAAACAGCAGCCAACTCAACCGACCAATTAGATAACCAGAGTTAAGCTCACAATTAGGTTTTCGATCGGGTTCGTAGTGAGGACTAAAGTCCTCACTACAAACCGGCGTTACTTATCAGTGATTCAACCGAGACAATTTCCTAGCGTATTCCGTAAATTCACTGTAATTGACCTACGTTCGCAGTCACGAATGCAACTCTTTCTCGACAATCCGCGCTTTTTTGCCTTGACCCTTGCTATTTCCCTGTCAAAGGTTGTAAATTAAAACAGAGTAGAGTTGTAATATCAATAAAAAAATGATAATTTTAGCCCGCTAGGTGTGGTGCGAAGTCAATAATCTAGTGTCCTGTCGTTTGACCGCACTATATAATTCCGATGTTACCGGATTTGATATAACCTACTGCAGATTAAAGTTCACACTACGAACGGTTTTTGTTATAATAATTGACCCGACAGGATATAATTTGCTGCGATAGACTCAATTTTACACATAAATCTGGAGTCAGTAGGCATCCAGCGCACTCTAAACCGTCCGGTTCAAGTTATCCAAAAATAAGCTAGGTAGCTTCATCCGCTGCTACATTTTTATTAAATACTAAAAAATAGCAATGAAATCTGTTTGTGAGTCAACTTTAACGCTTGCTACTTTGAAAGTTCTGTTAGTAGAAGACTGTGCAGAAGATGCAGAACTCATTCAAGAATTGCTGTCTGAGTATCGGTTGAGAGGATCGATTGAGACGACGAATGTAGTTCGCCTTCAAGATGCTATAGAAATTTTAAGCTGCAAGATTTTTGATGTAATTTTATTAGATCTCACCCTTCCTGACAGCCAAAAATTCAATACTTTTTTCCGGCTGCAAGGTTGTGGGATCAATATTCCGATCGTCATTCTGACAGCCGCCGATGAGGAAGAAATGGCAGTTGAGTTAATTGCAGCAGGCGCGCAAGATTATCTGGTAAAAAAACAAGTAAACAGCAGGCTGCTGGTGCGGACGCTGCGCTGCGCGATCGCCCGCGAAAAACGGCAAGCACAATGGCAAAAAAGTCAAGTAAAATACCAGCAACTTGTTGACAATATCAAAGAAGTTGTTTTTGAAACAAATATTGCTGGCGATTGGACTTTTCTGAATCCGGCGTGGACGGAAATTACTGGATTTACCGTTGATGAAAGCTTAGGAAATTCCTGTTTGGGTTACATTCATCCAGACGACCAATTTCAATATTTAAATTTGTCCAGAAGCCTGAGCAAAAATCAAGGAACGTCTTGTTGCTATCAAATTCGATATCTTACTAAAAATGGCGAGATTCGGTGGGTGGAAGTGCAGGTTTTTTTGATTTTGGGCCAGGGGGAGGCGCTGGGGACGACAGGAACTATTAACGATATTACCGATAAAGTTTTAGCATTAGAGGAGCTGGAAGCTAGTAAAAGATTTTTGAATTATACGATCGATGCAGTTGCCGATCCAATTTTTGTCAAAGATGAACAGCACCGCTGGATACTGTTAAATGATGCTTTTTGCAAGCTGATGGGCAAGCCGCGCGAAGAACTGCTAGGTAAATCGGATTATGACTTTTTCCCAAAAGAAGAAGCGGATTTTTTTTGGAATAAAGATGAACAAGTTTTTAGGACGGGAGAAGAAAACGAGACAAAGGAATTTTTTACGGACACCAGCGGTGCCCAGCACATTCTGTCTACTAAAAAAACTCTTTTTGAAAATACCGAGGGCGGTAAATTTTTGGTGGGTATAATTCGAGATATTACTCAGGATAAGCGCCAACAATTAGCGCTGCAAGAAAGCGAAGCTAGATTGCAGCAAATTGCTGCAAATTTGCCGGGAATAATTTATCAATTTCGACTTTCAACCGACGGCCAAATGTCTTTTCCTTACATTTCTTCTGGTTGCCGCGATTTATATGAATTAGCCCCAGAAGATATTCAGCTAAATCCCGAACTTATTTTCAATTGTGTTCCTCCAGACAACCGGGCAAAAATTTACGAATCAATTGCTGTTTCGGCGGCAAATATCCAGCCGTGGCAGCAGGAATGGTGTGCGATTTTGCCCTCGGGAACAGTTAAGTGGATGCGAGGGGTTGCGAGACCGGAACGAGTGGATTTTCCGACAGCAAGAGGGCAGGAAGGGGATATTGTTTGGGAAGGCATGATACTGGATATTACTGATTTAAAACTAATCGAAGCAGCTTTGCGGGAGACGGAAGCCAGATTTCGATCGCTCGTTGAGAGTATTCCCGGCGCTATCTGCCGCAGTTTGTACGATGCTGATTGGACGATGGTGTTTGTTAGCGATGAAATTCAGGCAATTAGCGGCTATCCGGCTGCGGATTTTACCGACAACAGCCGCTTGAGTTTTGCTAGCATTATCCACGAGGTCGATCGTCCAATGCTTGCAAAACAAATCAGAGCAGCGGTAGAGTCAAAACAGCCGTACCATGTAGAATACCGGATTGTGCGGGCTGACGGAGCCCTGCGGTGGCTGTCGCAAAGAGGCAGACCGACTTACGATCGAGAAGGGTTGGTTTTGTGGTTGGATGGAGCGATTTTTGACATTACCGATGGCAAAACCGCCGAACTGACTCTGTGCTTGGTAACTCAAGCTGTAGACAGCGCTAGCGATGCGATCGCGATCGCCGATTTGAACGGCTGTTCAATTTATCACAATCAAGCATTTATTCAGCGCTACGGCTATACAGTTGAAGAACTAAATAATGCCGGCGGCCCGGGAGCAATGTACAAATCTCAAGAATTGAGAAAGTTATTTAAGGTGCTGTGGAAAGGTTTGTCCTGGAGCAGTGAAATTGCACTCAAGGCTAAAAATGGCGAAATTATAGAAGTTTTCTTGCGAGCTGACTGCATTAAAGATAGCGACAATAAGCCAATAGGAATGATGGCAATAATTGCCGACCTCACAGAAATAAAACGCACCGAATCGGCATTAAAACTCAGTCAAGAGCGATTGCAGTTGGCGGTTTCCGGCAGCTCTTTGGGGCTGTGGGATTGGAATGTAGCCACTGGCGAAACTTATTTCGACGCGCAGTGGAAATCAATGCTCGGTTACGCAGAAAATGAAATTGAAAATAACCTTCAAGCTTGGGAAAATTTGCTGCATCCCGAAGACAGGCTGAAGGCAAAGGAATCTTTAAAATCCTGTTTTGAAGGTTGCACCGATATCTATGAAGTTGAATTTCGGCTGCTCAACAAAGCTGGAAATTGGCAGTGGATTCTGGCGATGGGTAAGGTGGTCGAGTATGACGAATGGGGTGGGCCGCTGCGGATGACAGGCGCTCACAAAGATATCAGCACCCGCGTTGAAGCTGAAGCCGAAAAAACAGAGTTGATCGTATCTCTGCAACAACTTGCCGATCAGTTGCAAGCAGCGCAAAAAATTGCCCGCATGGGGAATTGGGAATTCGATATTCAGACACAAATTATTACTTGGTCGGCGGAAGTATTTAGAATTTACGGTCGAGAATTGAATCAGCCGCCGACAATGAAAGAACTTTTAGAGCAAATTCATCCCGATGACAAAGAAAAGTTTACACAAGTTGTGCAAAAGGCAGTGACTGAAGGCACAGCTTACGACATTGACCACCGGATCTATTTTCCATCAGGAGAAATCCGGCACGTTAACGGTAAAGGACGAGCTGTTAAAAATGAGTTTGGTCAAGTGGTGCGGCTGTTTGGCACGGAAATGGATATTACCGATCGCAAAAAATCAGAAATTGCTTTGCAAGAAAGCGAAAAACGGTTTCGAGCTGTATTTGAACAAGCGGCCGTCGGCATTGTTAAAGTGCGGCCAGACGGTTCTTTTTTGAATGTAAATCCAGGCTTTTGCAATACTGTCGGGTACTCAGCATTGGAACTGCAAGCCCTAAATCTTTGGGATATTTCGCACCCGGAAGAGATAGCAGCAGATGTCGATATGGCAAAAAAACTGTTAGCTGGGGAAATCTTTAATTATGCACTTGAGAAACGCTTTGTACGCAAAGACGGTTCATTGGTTTGGGCGAACGTGACTGTATCTTTAGTGCGGGATGAGTTTGGGGAACCGAATTACGGACTTGCTGTGATTGAAGATATTAGCGATCGCAAACTTGCCGAGTCTATTTTGCGTCAGCAACTAAAGCGAGAACGTTTGGTGGTAGGGATGCTGGAACGCATTCGTTCTTCTCTCAACTTAGCAGAAATCTTGACAAAGGCTGTGGCTGAAGTCCGGCAATTTTTGGATACAAACCGGACAATTATTTGTCGCTTTAATCCTGACTGGAGCGGTTTTGTAACTGTCGAATCTGTAGGGGAGAATTGGCGAGCGATTCGGGGAATAACTATTAACGATTCTTGTTTCAAATCCACCAGCTATGCTGCTGCTTACAAAAATAATCGCACTGTAGCGATCGATGATATTTACCAAGCCGGTCTTTCCCAGTGCCACATTGATTTGTTAAGTCAATTTCAGGTGCGAGCTAATTTGGTAGTGCCGATTTTGCAAGGCGAGAACTTGTGGGGATTATTGATTGCTCACGAGTGCGCGGGCCGCCGCCACTGGCTGGAAATTGAGGTGGAGTGTCTCAAACAAATTAGCGTGCAATTGGCGATCGCGATCCAGCAATCGACGCTGTTCGAGCAAGCACAAATTGAAATTGCCGATCGCAAACAAGCCGAGTCAGCTTTGCAGGAATCGGAAGCGCGAGAACGCTTAAAAGCACTAGAGTTGGAAGCAGCAATTAATAAACTTAAAACGACTCAAGCTCAACTCGTTCAAAATGAAAAAATGGTGAGTTTGGGTCAGTTAGTTGCTGGTGTTGCTCACGAAATTAACAACCCCGTCAGCTTCATTCACGGCAATATCAGTCCGGCTAGCGGTTACAGTTTAGATTTACTGGAATTGATTCAAGTTTACCAGCAATACTGTCCCAATCCTCCGGCGGAAGTTTTGGATAAAATTGATGCGATAGATTTAGATTATATTGTTGAAGATTTTCCGAAATTGTTTACTTCGATGCAGGTAGGAACCGAGCGCATTGTAGAGATTGTCAAATCATTGCGTAACTTTTCCCGCTTGGACGAGTCGGCGGGGAAGTCGGTCAACATTCACGAGGGAATTGATAGCACTTTGATGATTTTGCAAAATCGGTTGAAATCTCACAGCAGCCGTCCGGCGATTCAGGTAATTAAAGATTACCAGGAACTGCCGCAAGTTGAGTGTTTTCCGGGCGAGTTGAATCAGGTATTTATGAATATTTTGATTAATGCGATCGATGCTTTGGAAGAACGGGACAAAAGGCGGACGATCCAGGAGTGCGATCGGCATCCGGGCGCGATCGCGATTCGGACTTATCCGGCTGCTGCAGGCTTCGTAGCGGTATCTATTACCGACAATGCCGGGGGGATACCGGAGTCGGTGCGATCGAGGCTGTTTGACCCGTTTTTCACGACTAAGCCTGTGGGCAAGGGTACGGGTTTGGGACTGTCGATTTCTCACTCGATTGTAGTCGATCGGCACGGCGGTCGATTGAGCTGTATTTCGACACCGGGAGAAGGATCGGAGTTTGTGATTGAAATTCCAGTGCGATCGAATTTAACTGGTAGTAGTTCTAGTTTGGGAAAATAAATTAGGAATTGGCAATAAAAAAGTAGACGATAAATTGCATTTATTGACTTTCCTCGGAATGAAATCATCTGCATTAATCTGTGTTCATCTACCTGTCATGTGGGGTAGATATATCAATCAAAGTATACAATTCAATTCAATGTTATTCTTCCTTATTCCCTCTTTTCACCCTGAGCGAAGCCGTAGGGTCTTCTTCCCTCTTCCTTCTTCCTTCTTCCTGATGACGTTGGAGGGAAAGATCGGGGGGCGACAGCACTAATGACTAATAACTAATGATATCGTTTCCGGTAGCATCGTCAGGTGATTTAACCGGCGCTAGGGCGCAGAGAACACAGAGGAAGACAAGAGAGAGATGAATACAGAACTATGAAGCGCGGATTTGATCTGACTCGATTTTATCATTCCGATGCAACCGGATTTGATATGATACCAATTCCGGTTGCACTCATACATGATGTTAACAGTCAACAGTCAACAGTCAACAGTCAACAGTCAACAGTGAATTTACTATTCCGATGAAGACAGGATTTGATATGACTAATGACTAATGACTAATGACCAATGACTGTTAGCTGTTAGCTGTTAGTTGTTATTGGTTATTTGTTAGTTTTTATTGGGAATTGAGAATTGGGCGAAGCGGAGGGATTGGGAATTCGTAGCCAGTAACCAATAACCAATAACCAATAACCAATAACTAATGACTAATGACTAATGACTAATGACTAATGACCAATGACTGTTAGCTGTTAGCTGTTAGTTGTTATTGGTTATTTGTTAGTTTTTATTGGGAATTGAGAATTGGGCGAAGCGGAGGGATTGGGAATTCGTAGCCAGTAACCAATAACCAATAACCAATAACCAATAACTAATGACTAATGACTAATGACTAATGACTAATGACTAATGACTTCTTCCCTCACATCAAAATCGGCGTAGATTCCGACTTGCTGCTAGCGTGACAAATGCGATTTTTACCTTCAGTTTTAGCTTGAAAAAGGGCGCTGTCAGCGCTGCGAATTAGGGTGCAGGGAGATTCCTGCGAATCAGGCATCGCTGTGGCAATTCCGCAACTGAGGGTAAGATAAGAGCCGATCGGCGATCGCGCGTGAGGCATTTTCAAACTGGCGATATCGTCGCAAATTTTCCGGGCGACAACGTTTGCCCCTTCGGCGCTGGTATTGGGCAGCACTACGGCAAATTCTTCGCCACCGTAGCGGGCGGCAAAATCCCCAGCCCGCTTGGTAGAAGAGGCGATCGCGCTGGCAACTTGGCGCAAACAATCGTCGCCGCCCACGTGGCCGTAAAACTCGTTGTAAAGTTTAAAAAAGTCGATGTCCAACATAATTAAAGAAAGCGGCAGTTCCTCTCTTGCCAATCTGCGCCACTCCAACATCAAAACGCGATCGAACTGGCGGCGGTTGGCAATACCCGTCAGTCCGTCAGTAGTTGCCAGTTGCTGCAATTTTTGATTGGCTATTGCGAGCTGGCGGTAAAGTTGAGATTGTTCGATCGCGATCGCCACTTGATTTGCTAAGTGCTGTAAAAAATCTATTTCCCACTGCTGCCATTCCCTCATACCGCTGCAATTGTATGCTGTCAGCATTCCCCACAATTTATTGCAATTTTCACTCCTCAAATCCGGCATACTAGAACCCTGCGCCTGCGGTTGAGCAGCCTGCCAAGAGATATAATCTTCCACTGCATCTGGTGTCTTTTCTGCTTCCCAAAAAGTGCCTTCTAGTCTGTTATTTGCCGTTTCCCAGTCGCTCGATTGCCAAATTGGCACGCTTAAAACTGCTGCAATTTCACAATCTGCCAGCAACTCTTTGTAACTGTCAGACAATTCGGCAGCGCTGACATCTGCTATTGCTTGTACCGACTGAGATTCGACCAAAACAAAGCATGACACCGCCAATGCAGCACTAATATTTTGATTTTCAATATAACCCAATGGCAAACCATCACCTGCGGCGATCGCACCTTGTTGCTCTTCCCCGTCGAGTTGAGATGCCCAATCCTGACAGCGATAAATTAAAACGCGGTCTGTTTTGAGAAATTGGCGCACTTCTGCGACGGTACTTTGGAGAATGCTTGCCCCGTCTATTGACGATCGAATATGTTGGATCATTTGTCCCAACAGCCGCTCCCGGAGAGCTTGTTGTCGCAATTGTTCTTCGACTTGCTGGCGTTCGATCGCGTAATGGATCGCCCGCACCAGCAGAGTTCTGTGAAATCTTCCCTTCACCAAACAATCTTGAGCGCCCGAGCGCAATAGCGACAGCGCCGTATTATCATCATTGGTATCCGTCAGCACCACCACCGCCACTGTGGGCGATCGGGCTTTCAAAATAGCAATATCCTGCCTTCCCCCCAAGCTGTCTGACACTGACAAATCCAACAGTATTGCATCAAAATTTTCTGCTTCTAGACACGCCAGTCCTTTCTCCAGAGAATTAACAGTTTGAAGGCAAAACAGAGACTCGCTGAATGACCCTAAAAGGTCTTCAATCAGCGTCGCATCTGCGAGGTCATCCTCAACCAACAAAATTTTCAGATATTGATGACGTGTTAACACAACTATAGCGTTCGCAGCGGGTTGAATGAAACTTTTTTGTTTTGAAATCTATACTTACCCTGCAATATGTCGGTCTATCAAATGTAGCCTACACTCACACTATCCATCTCAAGGTCAATTAAAGCTTACAGATCCCGACGCGGGAGCGAAACAATTTCAAACCAATACTCACATAAAGTCTTCATTACTTCAACCAATCCTTCAAAAGTCACTGGTTTGGATATAAAAGAATTAGCACCCAAGCGATAGCAAAGCAAGATATCTCCGCTGCGGTGCGACGTTGTGAGAATCGCCACCGGAATTTGTTGTAAATCCGGATCGGCTCTGATCGAAGTTAGTGTTTCTCGCCCGTCTAGCCTCGGCATATTCAGGTCCAAAAGTATCAAGTCTGGCTGGTGCCAATTACTGCTACCAGCATATTCACCGCGACCGTACAAATAATCTAACACTTCTTCTCCATTTTCCACAAATTCGATTTTAATTGTCAATCGAACTTCTCGCATTGCTTCCTGCATCAAAAAGCGCGTGTCCTCGTCATCGTTGGCTATTAGAAGAGTAAAATTTTTATTATTATAATTCACGACTTTACCTCACTACCAAGAAATTTTGTGAAGTCGCGGGACTTGGAGCGGTGTCCGATCGCCTGCAAAGCATCTCTAGTTCTCATCCGGCCAACCAATCTGAAAAAAAATGCCATTGTGTTGCAACAATTTGAGACTTTGCATAATGCGCCAAGCTTTGCGAATTCGGCTTGTTTCACTTGGCACTCTATCCGAGAACAGGCCAACTGCCAAGACATCACAAATGCTAGTCTGCGAATTACTAGGGAAACGACTGCATCCCACAGCAAGATGCTCGGGATAAATTTGAAATAAACTGACAAGTCTTGCACGCACCGCTGATTGTTAAGTTGTATAAGGATCGAGCTAATATATTGATCGTGATAGATTTTGAACTCGATGTCATCAGTGAATATGCTACTCTTTTACCAGCATTTGTGTAAAGACAAGATAAAGTTATTTAAAATTTAAGTAAAACCAGTTTCAAAAAAGCATCCAAATCTAGGCCCGCGATCCAAGCCCGGACACCTATTCCCAATTCGCAATGCCCCAATTCCCCAATCTAAAATCTCAAATCTCAAATGGTTAATGACAGCAGGGGGACTCCTGACTTCACTTAGGTACAGGAAAAGAAAAATAAAAAGTCGAGCCTCGACCCGGTTCTGATTCTACCCAAAGCCTTCCACCGTGGCGATCGACAATTCTTTGACAAATCGCTAAACCGATACCGGTTCCAGAATATTCTTTTTGCGCGTGCAAGCGCTGAAAAATCTGAAAAATTCGCGGATAGTGCTCTTCGGCAATACCAATACCGTTGTCCTGCACCGAAAACACCCAGTTATCCCCCTGACGCAAAGCGCCCACCTGTACCACCGGCATCCTGTGGCTGCAGTACTTAATGGCATTGCCAATTAAATTTTGAAACAGTTGCAGTAGTTGAAAACAGTCACCTGCGATCCTTGGCAAATCGCCCCTAGTTACAGAAGCTTGATTCTCGCGGATCGCCAACTGCAAATTAGCGCAAGCATCCTCAAAAACCAGATTGCAATCAATCAAATCGAAACGTTTCTGACTGCGACTAACCCGCGAATACTCTAGCAAAGCATCAATCAGCACCTGCATCCGCAGGCAAGAATTAACAATATTGTCGAGAAATTTAATTGCTTGGGGATCAAGTTGGTTCTGAAAGCGCTTTTCTAATAGTTTAGCATAGCCGGCAATCGTGCTCAAAGGCGCTTGCAAATCGTGAGAAGCCACGTAAGCAAACTGTTCGAGTTCGGCATTAGAACGAGTTAATTCTTCAGCATAGCGAGTTTGAGTCTCTAAACTCGCTTGGAGCAATTCTTGTACCAGCTTGCGCTCGGAAATATCCTCAATCGCACAAATCAAATACTGCGCCGTCCCCTCAGCATCGCGGATTGTCGAAACAGTAACGTTCGCCCAGCGCACTTCCCCATCTTTGCAGAGCAAACGCTTTTCCAGAGAAAAAGTTTGCATCTCCCCGGACAACAGCAAGCGCACGTATTCCGTGTCAGCTTCGATGTCATCGGGATCAGTAATTGCCCGCCAATGAAGCTGCAACAATTCCGATTCTGTATAGCGGACAATTTGACAAAAGCCGGGATTCACCCGTATAAATTGACCGCACAGCGCAGTTTTCGCTATGCCGACTGCCGCTTGCTCAAAGATCGCGCGGAAGCGTTCTTCGCTTTCTCGCAGGGCAATTTCGGCTTTTTTGCGATCGGTTATATTGCGAAATGTTACTGCCAAACCGTCGTTTAATTTGACCGCGACAAGGTGCAGCCAAACACCTGAATCTCGATCGCATTCGTAATAAAATTCTTGGTCTACAGTTTCTCCTGTTTCTACTACAGAAACGTACAAATCAAATAACCTGCTATTGCGAATTTCGGCAATTTCTACCAACAAATACTTGCCAACTATCTCATTTAATGGCACATCCGAAATTTGTTCAGCAGCACGGTTGACTAACAGCCACAGGAAATCCACAATATTTCCCTGATTGTTGCGGACAGCAGAATAAGCCACCACACCGTCTAAGGAACTATTTAAGATGCTAGCAAGCAGCGATTGCGACTGTTGCAGTTGAGCATTTTGCTCTTTTAGTTGCTGTTGCAGTTTTTGCAAGCTGACTTGCTTGTCGATGCGTGCTAAAACTTCTTCTATTTGAAATGGTTTGGCAATATAGTCCGCGCCGCCAACTCGAAAAGCCTGTAATTTATCGTTAATATCATCTAGTACGCTTAAAAAGATCACCGGAATTTGTGCGGTTTCCGCTGTCGATTTCAGTCGGCGACAAACTTCATAACCGTTCATTTCCGGCATTCTAATGTCGAGTAAAATTAAATCGGGGCAATGGGCGATCGCAGAATTCAACGCCAGTTTACCGCAAATAGCTCGGTAAACTTGATATCCCTGGGCTGTTAGTAGTTGAGATAAGAACCGCAGATTGCTCGGTTGATCGTC
Organism: Microcoleus sp. CZ3-B2; assembly: GCF_036705055.1. Lineage (NCBI taxonomy): Bacteria > Bacillati > Cyanobacteriota > Cyanophyceae > Oscillatoriales > Microcoleaceae > Microcoleus > Microcoleus sp. CZ3-B2. The sequence continues at coordinate 72,833 of NZ_JAUBTN010000021.1, forward strand.
TACCACCAATATTTTAATTGGGCTTTTATCCATTTATTTTAAACTCGATTGAGTTAAATCCATTATCCTGTCTAGCCGATAATCGACAAGCAAATCTTTTAAAGCCTCAGCTAAAGTTGGATGACTTTCAGAAATGCGATCGACAATTTGAATCGCCAGCTCTTCATTAACATCATTAGCTGCGCCGTAGAGTTCCTGCACCCAACTTCCAGGCATCTGGGCCAGCAGCGGCAGGAAAAATGAATCGGGTTTTTCGCTGGCAAAATAACGCCGCCAAGCCCCCGCTTCCAGTCGGGGCAACTCTTGATAGATATAGCGCACTCCCAAGTAGCAAGCCATCTTATCAAAAAGGATTTGTTCTTGAAAAGGTTTCCGCACAAAATCGTCGCAACCTGCAGCAATAATTTCGCCTTTTCTTTCCTCAAAAGTGCTAGCAGTCAAAGCAATAATTACAGTTCGCGGCTTAGTTGCTTCCTCTTTAGCTCTAATTTGTTTGACAGCTTCAAAACCGTCCATTACTGGCATTCGCGTATCCAGCCAAATTAAATCCGGCTGCCAACTTTCCCAAAGTTCCACAGCTTGGAAGCCGTTTTCGGCTTCTCGGACTTCAAAACCAATTGGTTGCAGTATTTTCACCAGCAGCAGCCGATTTTCTTGATTGTCGTCAACTGCTAAAATCCGATAAACTGGTCTATCTGGTTCCACTCCGATTACCCGCTGCAAAGTCGCGACTGTTATTTCCGACGAAATAGCAGCAAATACTCGGATGTTGAATTTAAAACTGGTTCCCTTGCCTAAAACACTTTCTACCCCAATCTCTCCGCCCATTATTTCTACAAATTTTTTAGTAATTGTCAAACCCAATCCCGTACCATCAACCGCTTGTTTGCCAGCTTCTGTTTGCACGAAAGCATCAAATAAAGTATCAATTTCTGCCGCTGCTATGCCAACTCCCGTATCTTCTACTTCAAATAAAATTAAATATTGTTCGGCGCTGCAAGAACTAGGAGAAATTTCTGATGCTGCGGGATGCTGCTTGTCTTCCACCCTCGCTCGCAGCCAAATGCTGCCGCCGTTTTCCGTAAATTTCATGGCATTTCCCAACAGATTGATCAAGCAGACGCGCAGCTTTTTTTCGTCAGTTTTTATATATTGGGGAACATTGGTCTCCACGGAAAATCTCAGTTGCAAATTTTTGGCTTCAGCTTTGATTTGAAACATATCTTCGAGAGTGTCGAGGAGTTGATAAAGGTCAAAGCTGCGTTCGTCTAAGCCAATTATCCCGGCTTCTATTTTCGACAAGTCTAAAACATCGTTAATTAGTTCCAGCAAATGTTGACCGCTGCGGTTAATAATTCGGAGATTTTCGAGATTTTCGTGGCTCAGTAAAGAGTCGCGGCTCATGACTTGGGTGAAACCCAGGATGGCATTCAGGGGAGTCCGCAATTCGTGGTTCATGTTGGCAACAAATTGACTTTTTGCTAGGGATGCAGCGGCTGCGGCTTCTTCGGCTTTTTTGCGTTCTATTATTTCTTGTTGGAGTTCGGTATTGCGATCGAGCAATTGTCTTTTCAGTCTTTGGATGGTCAGTTGGTGTTCGATTCGCGCTAAAACTTCTGCGATATGAAACGGTTTTGTGATGTAATCTACCCCTCCAACTTGAAAGGCGGTTACTTTGTCCAATACTTCATCTAAAGCGCTGATAAAAATAACGGGAATTTCTGCTGTCTTCGGATCGGCTTTGAGCTGCGTGCAAACTTCGTAGCCGTCCATTTCCGGCATTTTAATGTCGAGCAAAATCAAATCTGGAGAACCCGATCGCGCGGCTCTAATTGCCATTTTGCCGTTAATTACGCCCCGGACTTTGTACCCCCGATCCGACAGGGTAGCTGATAAAACTTGCAAATTTTCTGGAGTGTCATCAACAATTAATATGTTGCCTTTATTCTCTTCTGTTTGATTTCCGATCATTGATGCTATTTGTTGTTAAATTTAAAATTACTGAAATTATGAAAATAGATTAAATTGTTATTGTAGCACTCGCTCGTGAACCCAGGACTTTCATGTTTACAAAACTTAGGAATACCCACCCCAAGAATTGGGTTTTTATAAGCGGATAGGACTAAGGTTAAAAAGTAGTTGGACGCGCCAATTATAGCGATAAATTGCGACCGGACAAACCATACATAATTAGGTTCTACGTCCCAGACTTAAATAGTCGATCGACCTAAATCATCAATCATCCCTAACCCGCCTCTGTCCCCTGGAACCTCGAACTTCAACTGACCTCCGTTAAATCTGTTACATCCGTTATATCCCGTACATTGTTCGTTTGTCTAACTTCCTTCAAAGATTTCTAAACTCCTCAATCAAATCAATAATCCGATCGCACCGGAAGTTATTCGCCAAATCGGCGATCGCCCTGCTGAAACCAAGATTAATCCCAGGAATCGACGACAGCAGCCGAAAAATCTCCTCGTTATCAACCGCATCCGCCGCAGCGTACAATTCATCAACCCATTGGGTCGGCATCCCTTCAAACAACGAAGCATTCAGCGTAAAAGGTACATCAGCAGTTTCAGACGCCCAAACGTCACCGGGTGCGACAGCATCCGAACTCGGCGCAGCTTCTCGATCGTAAACATAGCGAACTCCCAGATACTTAGCCATCTTTTCCAGAATCACTTGCTCCCGAAAAGGCTTTGCCACAAAATCATCGCAACCAGCAGATAAAATCATCGATCGCTCCTCATCAAAAGCACTCGCCGTCAGAGCAATAATCACCGTTGCTTGACCTTTCAAATGCGCTTTAATTTGTTTGGTAGCTTCGTAGCCGTCCATCACCGGCATCCGCATATCCATCCAAATCAAATGAGGTTCCCAACTCGACCACACCGACACAGCTTCAACCCCATTTTCAGCGTCCCGCACCGCAAAACCAAGCGATGCCAGCATTCTCACCAACAGCAAGCGGCTTTCCAGGCGATCGTCAACAGCTAAAATCCGATATTCCGGCTGGCCCGGTTCCAGCCCCACAACCAAACGCGCTGTTTGAGCCACCTGAATTTCCACTGCATTTGGTAGCGAAACTTTAACATCAAATCTAAAAATACTGCCGTTACCGACACTGCTTGTCACCGTCATTTTTCCTCCCATTAACTGCACGAACTGTTGGCTGATCGGCAAGCCTAAACCAGTTCCTTCTTGAGCTTTTCTCCCGCTTTCTGTTTGCACAAAAGGTTTAAACAAATTATCCATTTCTTGGGCTGAAATTCCCGCACCCGTGTCTTCAACTTCAAATTGCAAGCAGCAATTCTCACTCGGCGGAATCTCTCCGCGATTAGTGTCTGACAGCAGCTCATGTTTAACCCTCAAATTAACACCGCCTTCCGCCGTAAACTTGATCGCATTTCCCACCATATTAATCAATACTTGGCGCAACTTGCTTTCATCTGTTTCTACATATTGAGGTAAGTCTGGAGTCGAATCAAAAATCAACTGCAACCCTTTTTTTTCGGCTGGCAGCTTCAGCATATCTTCAGTAGTTTTTAGCATTCTGTGCAAGTCGAAGGTGCTGTTATTAACTGTTACCAGCCCGACTTCAATTTTTGACATTTGCAGAATATTGTTGATCAGATCGAGCAAATGTTCTCCGCTGCGGCTAATAATTCCTAAGTATTGCTTTTGGTCGGCATCGAGGACTGCCGCACGGGCAAGCAGTTGGGTGAAACCGAGAATTGCGTTGAGGGGAGTTCGCAATTCGTGGCTCATATTCGAGAGGAATTCGCTTTTTGCTCTGTTGGCTCTGTCGGCTTCTTCTTTGGCTTTTTTCAGGGCTGTTTCTGCTTGTTTCCGCTCAGTAATATCGCTGGCTGTTCCTGTTGTACCGCTGATATTTCCGTCTGCGTCGAATCGCGCGATCGCCTTCGTATTGACATCGATCGATCGGCTATCTTTTCCTATTACTATACTTTCGTACTGAAACACATCATCTCCCGTCAACAAGCGCTGCTGCAGTTCCCTGTTCCAGTCTATTTGTCCGGGCGCCAAGAAATCGCCAAAAGAACATCCGAGCATTTCTTCAGCTTCGTAACCGTAGATTTGTTTGACTGCTTGATTCACAAAAGTAATGTGTCCTTGGGCATCGCAAGACCAGATAATATCTTGGGAAGTTTCAACTAAATGGCGGTATTTTTCTTCGCTCTCTGCTAGAGCTATTTCTGCCAGCTTGCGGGCAGTAATGTCCATCAAAGTTGTGAAAAGTTTTGTCACTTGCCCTTGTTGGTTGACAACTGTTTCTCCTCTGGATTCGATGTAGCGGATGAAGCCGCCTTCACTTGTTTTTGACGGGAAATTATCCGCACTAATTGTCGCTTCAGGCCGCACAATTCTAAATTCCAGACTGTAGCATTGTCCGCTAGCAATAGCAGCGTCGATCGTAGTTTGCCATTTTTGTCGATCGTCTGGATGCACGTATTGCGAAAACTCAGCTACTGTTGGCGCAGCCTGAGTTGAACCGAGACCAAAAACTTGAGATAATTCTTCCGACCAAGTAGTTGTATTAGCAGAGAAATCCCATTCCCAATTGCCGAGGCGGGCAATTCTTTGCGCTGCTGCTAAAGAAGCCGCTAAAGCGCGGAGTTTTTCTTCTGCCAATTTGCGATCGCTAATATCTTGAATCACAGAAATCACGCAGGTTTCGCCATGAATTTCAATGATTTCAGCAGACAGCAGTCCGGTTCTGAGTTCCCCAGTTTTAGTGTACCAATCAAATTCGTAGTTGCGAACAATTTGTTGTTCCCCTAACATTTCAAACAACTTTGACCGGGCTTCTATACTTTTCCAAATATTAAAGTCGAGCGCCGTGCGATCGAGAATCTCTGCTGCTGAATAACCGATAGTCTGGCAAAATGCCTCATTAATTTCTAAATAACTACCATCTTGAAATCTGGTAATAGTAATCGGGTTAGGAGAAGAACGAAAAGCTTTAGCAAACTTTTCCTCAGACAATCGCAGTTGTGCAGTCCGTTCCTCCACTAAAGTTTCCAATTCTTGATTCAGCGTTTGGAGTTGAGCATTTTGTTCCGCTAATTGCTTCTCCATAAAATAGCTGTTGACCGCTTCTTTTACGGTCAACTTCAAATCTTCTGACTGCCAAGGCTTCGATATATAGCGGTACAACTTAGCATATTTAATAGTATTCGCCACTGCTTCGAGGTCTGCTTGCCCCGTCAGCATAATTTTGATAGTTTTGGGCAAAATTTTGTGAATTTGCTTCAGCAATTCATCCCCTTTAATATTCGGCATCAGATAGTCCGAAATTACTGCGACAATTTCGCTGCCATCTGCCAGCAATTCATCTATTAACTCTAAAGCATCTTCGCCCCCTTCAGCAATTTCTAATAAATGTTCTTCTCCCAAGACTTTTTTTAACTCGATTTTCAAACTTTCAAGAATTATCGGTTCGTCATCCACGCAAATAATCACAGGTTTATTGTTCATATTTTTGCCAAACCAGATTTTATAGTTTCTACTAATTCTTGCCCATCCCACGGCTTATACAAACATCGGTGCAAGTTTGCTTGCTTTTTTACCCGTTCTATTGCAACTTCGTCGGCTTGACCTGTCAGCATAACTTTCACAATTTTGGGATATTTTTGGTGAACCTGGATCAAAAATTCATCTCCTTTAATACCGGGCATTAACCAGTCCGATACTATGACCAAAATATCGCTTTCATCTTCTTCTCTCAGTTCCTCGATAATTTCCATAGCTTCATCGGCATTTTCTGCTACCTCATACAGGTAAGCATCGCCAAATTCTTTTTTAAGTTGAATTTTTAAACTATTTAAAACCACAATTTCATCGTCAACGCACAGAATTACTGGTTTGGACATAAAATTTTACTCATCTTTTAATTTCAAATTGGGAGGAAGATTTCGCCGAATTTTTAATTTCTCTCAGTGATTTAGACGGGCAAAGATACAGTAAACTTGGTTTGACCTGGCACGCTTTCTACTTGCAGTTTACCTTGGTGTTTTTCAATAATTTTGTGAACTATATCCAATCCCAAGCCGCTGCCTTCTCCCGCAGATTTAGTTGTAAAAAAAGGCTCAAAAATTCTTGGCATAATCTCAGGAGGAATGCCTTTGCCGCTGTCGGTAATACTGACAAAAATTGTGTTATTTTGGTGTTTTACATCAATTTTTAAAATCCCTTTGTTGCCCATCGCTTGTAAAGCATTGTGAAGCAAATTTGTCCAGACTTGATTTAGTTCATCAGCATAGCATAGCACAAAGGGCAAATCAGTACCATAGTTTTTTACTACTTCTACACCGTGTTTGATTTGGTAGTGGTAAAGGGTTAAAACGGTATCAATGCCGTCAGTAATATTTGCGATCGCCTTGGAGCCAGACTGGTCGTAACGAGAGTAGCTTTTTAAAGCAAAAACAATTTTGGCAGCCCTATCTGTCGCAGTAGCAATATTTTTAGTGCTTTTTTGTACTGTAGCGAATTCGTAGGCAATTTGTAAAATATTTAGATTTTTAGGGTCTTTCAACAAAGGTAAAAAAGGTTCTACGTTATTGCAGATACCAATATCTAACAATGTGCAGGCAAGGCTATCTGCGTTGTCAATTGCTTCTGATTCTAATTGCCGCTGCACAAGTTTTTTCAACTGACGTTTTTCTTTACTAGATAACCTGTCTGTTTCCTCGCTTGATTTATGCAGTAGGGCAAAGAAATCCTGCTGCCGTTCCGGGGATAGTTGCTGAAAAAATATCGGCAAATGCTGCAATTGTCTGCCCCAGAAGTCGGCGATGTTCTGCACAGAGGAGCGAATCGCCCCCAAGGGAGAATTTATTTCGTGGGCAACTCCGGCAATTAACTGTCCGAGGGCTGCCATTTTTTCTGATTGAATCAGTTCTTGCTGAGTGCGCTTTAGTTCTTGCAGCGTATGAGCTAATTCCGCATTTTTTTTGTGCAGCGCCGACTCTGCTAGTTTGCGGTCGCTGATGTTACGAGCAACCCAAATCACAGCATTTTTTGAGAACAAAGAAATGCAGGCAGAAAACCAAATTGCGCGATCGGCTACTGTTAAGCTATAGTCGAAATTGATAGTTTCTTGCGTTTCTAATACTTGCTTAACTAACTTCCACCAATCATCTGGGTTATCTTCATCAAAAAAATGTTCTATAGTCAAGCTGACTGTATCGCAATCAGGATCAGAAAAGGCTGCTGTATTGGTCGGCAAAACTTCTATGTTGCCCTGAATGTCGAGTACGAGAACGATATCTGTCATGGCTTCAAAAATTCCGCGAACTTTGGTTTCAGAAAAATATAACTTTTCTTCTAGCAATTTGCGTTCGCTAATTTTTTGCTGCAATTCTTCGTTGCTGGCAGCTAGTTGAACAGTGCGCTCTTGCACTCGCTGTTCGAGTTCGGTGTTCAGGCGTCGGACTTCCTCTTCTGCTGTGGCGCGGTCTTGTATTTCCTGCTTTAACTGACTGTTAGCGTTAATTAGTTCTAAAGTTCGCTGTTGAATTTGTTCTTCTAAATTTTCATTTAAAAGTCGCAGTTGTTCCTCTACTTCGCTTCTCAGAACAGCTTCTTTTTGCAATTGTTCGTTCACTTCTTTTAACTCCTGAATTTTATTGGTCACTGTTTCTTGCAAAAGCTCGATATTGTGCATTTCTACCGGATATAAAACCTGCAGCAGCGTACTTTGGGTTACAATTCCGGCTAAATATCCTGCTGCGTCATTACCTCAGAAATTGTCAGCCCTGCTAGGGGTATTTCGCTAGCAGTTATTTCGACAACATCGCGCTCCGTCAAAATCCCGATCGGTTGCCGCTCAAACGCGATTAAAACGCAACTGGCGCTCGCCTCAGTCATGGCGGCGATCGCAACTTTCAAGGGTGTGTCTGGAGGCAGCACAGGCGGTTTGAGGTCGATCGCCTGTTCGAGCAAGTGTTGGTTATCATAAATTGTGGTTGACATAAGCAAATTAAGGGTAGAAATGGAGATATAATCTGCAATTAAGACACTATAATAATTAAATATTTCCTTTATTTATTTATTACCCCGCTCTCGGAATTGCGAAAGTTGATCGATCGGCGGTTGAGGCAGCATGATTATAAAGTTTACGTTACTCTGAACCGACAATTAATACTATTTTAAATTTGACATCTTACAGTGTCAACAGCCCGATCGCGATCGAAGTTTAACATCCGTCTAATATCATTTTTGATTTGACATTTTTCATTAAAAAATTAACAATTGGAAATCACCGAGCGCATAACGGTTTAGAACGCGCCCCTAAATTTGCATTTTTTTAACCCCGCCCAAAAATGGATACCGTGCCACGCAATCTTGTCCTATCAATTCCGGTTGCACTCATACATGATGTTAACTGTTAACAGTCAACAGTTAACAGTGAATTTACTATTCCGATGAAGAGAGAATTTGATATCATCTAGAGCCAAAACATTGAGACTCCTGTATTTGCTCCGGCGATTCACGGCATTGCAAGTAAATCTCAAAATCTCAACTCTAAAATCGAATGACATCCGTCTAAAGTTGCATTTTTGGTCGTGCATCATATAATTTCGGGTGCACAGCGGGCTAAATGGCGATCGAAATTGACACAGTAAACGTCCTTTGACCGATCGCCGATCTTACTTCTATCTTAGCCGAATGTTTTTCGACAACTTTCTTAACAATATCCAATCCCCAGCCAGAGCCTTCGCCAGCGGGTTTGGTGGTAAAAAACGGGTCAAATATGCGCGGCAAAACCTCCGGCCCAATTCCCTTGCTGCGAATATTTGATGCTAACGAACATTCTCTGATTTTAAGCTCTCAGCTATATGCTGAAAACTCCACAATTGTCCATCGCTTGTAAAGCATTGTGAATCAGATTTATCCAAACTTGATTTAGTGTAGCCGCTGATATGTGTCCGCAGCGATCGCCCCAAATATTCTGATACTTGCCTGTTACCGCTAAGCCACGAGCTTCATCAATTCTTCTTGACACTCCTCGACCTTAAGGCACGAGGATTCTTAAGACATTACGGCCTTAATATCCCCATTACTAGGGTTCCCTTGCCTCACCACATTTGCTTTTTGAGCGTGGTGATATATTTTGGGCGTTTAGGTGCGTAGCACCAGGTTTCGCGGAGTCCCCACGTACCATTTTCAAAGCTCGATCTCTGATGGTTTTAGCAGCACCTATATCGGCGTGTTCGTAATAGCCACACTCCACACAGATGAACTTTTCTCCATCTCTGTTGGACTTGTCAATGTTACCACAATTTCGGCATTCTTGGCTTGAGTGTTTAGGATTGACTTTGATTACAATTTTTCCTTTCTTCGCAGCTAGATACTCAATCTTTAAAATCAATTCACCCCAACCTGCATCAGAAATAGAACGGTTCAAACCTTTTTTTCTAGATTGTCCATTTTTCAGAAATCTTCCCGTATTTTCATCGACTTTTACCCGACAGCGACCCCCTCATCGCAGATATATTCAAGTCTTCCAATGCAATAGCATCAATTTTTCGAGATCCAATTTTGTGAGCTACCTTCCATTGGTAAGCTTGACGCATCTCACTGATTTTTTGATGGAACCGCCCTACTTTTTTAGCTGCTTTCTGGCGATTGCTGCTCCCTTTGACTTTACGGTTAACTCTTTTCTGTCTAATTTTTAGGGTGCGTTTAGCTTTTTTGGATGTTGAAAAATTAGGGTTTTCAATTTGATATCCATCAGATAGATGAACGAGCTTTGTAATTCCTAAGTCACATCCAATTACTTTAACAACATCCTTGAGAGATTTTGCCATGTAATCGGGAACAGACTTATTCTCTATCCTAATGGACACATACCAACCATTTTGACGCTTCCTGACAGCACAAGCCTTGATAGTAAAACCATCGGGGATTGAACGTGAATTGTAGAACCGCATCCACCCTAATTTGGGTAAATAGATTTTATTCCCTTTGACTTTTATTCCCATTACAAAAGTAAAAGAGGTAAAGTTACTCCGATTTTTGAATTTCGGGAAACCTCTGCCTTCAAAGAAGTTCTTGTAAGCAGTATCTAAACGTTTAATATTCTGTTGTAGAACTGTTGAGTCAATACCACTATACCAGGGTCTAGCTGTTTTCAAATCTGGCAAAGATGTGATTTGAATGTCGCCAGCACTGCGACGAGGATTCTTAGTCTTACCTGAGCAAGCGGTTTTCGAGTCTTTCCAAGGATTTCCTGTTGCACCATTTTTACTGACAGAGCAGGTTAATGGCGAAACTTCGCTTTGAGTTCTAAGATAGCAGTAATTTCCTTGGATGAACTGTTGGTTATACTGGGTGATTCTGTCGTTAAGACACCAATTGTAGTGACTTCGTAACATATCTACCCAGTTCGACATCTTTGAGTCTTGTGTTTGATTTGGACGAAGTTTGTAAACGTAGTTTGTGAGCAAGATTGAGTCACCTCTTATTTGAAGAGTGCACTGTTTTAGTCTAATCTAAAAACTTACTTGATTCAAGCATTGTCGCAATTCTTAATTTTTCAATGAGTTAAATTTTTACCAACCTACTTGAATTAAAGCCGTCCTAAAAGGACGGGGTTTTCAACCCATTTTTTTGATAAATCTAAAATCTAAAATCTAAAATCTAAAATCTAAAATGGTATAACCCTGCTTTTGCGAGCTAGCATTCAAGGCAAGGTTATTATTAAGTATTCGGAATTCAGAGCCAGTAGCCCATTGCTCGGAGCGCGGATTCGGCTGCCAAGCAGTGCGCTACTCGCCCAATCGAGTTATTTTAGAGCTGCGTTCGACCAACATCAGGACTACATAAATAGTCATGACATAACCGGCGGCCAGAACGGGAATAATTAGAGGAATATCGTGATAAGTCATAATGATAACCAAAAGTCAAGGACGAGGAGGAGAAGGATAAGTTCAATACCTACGACATTAAGTCAGCACCCAAGGCAATAACTTGGTTCTGAAGGCTGCTTTTCCATATCAAGGCTGGGGGAACATTTAGGCGTTCCCGGTCAGTGGATTTTAGATTTTAGGTTTTAGATTAAAGATTTACTCGCAGATGAATCACTGGAGCAGGCACTAGCCTCTAAAATGTTGGATCTCTCTACGACTGTTGTCGATTTTAGATTTTAGGTTTTAGATTTGAGATTCACTCGCAGATCAATCATCGGAGCAGGCACTAGCCTCTAAAATGTTCGATCTCTCCACGACTGTTGTCGGTGGCTTCCGTTTTTCGGCGGGGTCAATAATGATTTACTGCTTTACAGGTGCTTAAACAACGTAAAACCATCCACTTTAGCTACTTTGAGCTACCGCGCACATAAGATGCGCTAGTCTTAACTTCTGAAAATTTTTAGTCCCAAGGAACTAAAAATCTGTCCCAGAAATTTTTGCTGCGATCTGACTAATAAGGCTGGTTATACGAAATTCTTACAGGCACCTGCAAGCTACCTGCCCGCCTGGATTAATCACAGCCTGTACTTAATGTATAGAATTGTTTAAATCCTTAATACCCATAATAACACAGGGTTTCTGGGATTTACAGATTTTTCGACAAGATACTTAACAATTCGTTACAATAGGGTAGCGGCTCTGGCAGCAGGCTACTGGCTGGAGGTAGTCGGGTGACTTCGATCGGGCTACCGATCGCAAATCAGTGGCGATCGCCAAAATTTCTCTTCCCTGTTGCAAAGAATTACCTTAAAATAAAGATATGATATGTAAAATTTTGTTACTTTACGGCTTGAGTCGGCGTATCCATGATCTCTAGCACTGTCCTATTTTCCTCGGTTGAAGAAGACCTGCGACTGTTGACAGAAAACTTAAAACAGTTAGTGGGTGCCCGTCATCCCATCTTGTACGCGGCTGCAGAATACTTATTCGGCACAAAGGGAAAACGGGTGAGACCCGCAATAGTCTTGTTGATGGCCAAGGCGACAATGCCCGATGGTGCCATCACAGAAAAACACCGCCGCCTCGCGGAAATCACCGAAATGATTCACACAGCCAGTCTAGTTCACGACGACGTGGTGGACGAGTCGGACTTGCGGCGGGGAGTACCGACGGTACACAGTCGGTTTAACAACCGAGTGGCAGTATTGGCGGGAGATTTTCTGTTCGCTCAATCTTCGTGGCATTTGGCAAATCTGGACAACCTGCCAGTAGTCAAACTGCTTTCGGAAGTGATTATGGATTTAGCAGAGGGGGAAATTCAACAGGGACTAAATGGATTTGACACCAGTTTGTCGATCGAAGCGTACCTCGAAAAAAGTTACTACAAAACAGCATCTTTAATTGCCAACAGTTCCAAAGCAGCGGGATGTTTGAGCGAAGTTTCACCGGAAATAGCAGAAGATTTGTATAACTACGGTCGCCACATTGGTTTGGCATTCCAAATAGTAGATGATATATTAGATTTCACCGCTTCAACGGAAACTTTGGGGAAACCTGCAGGCTCGGATCTGATCGGCGGAAATCTGACAGCGCCAGCGCTATTTGCCCTAGAAGAAAAGCCTTATTTGGAAGTTATCATAGAACGCGAGTTCGCTCAAGAAGGAGATATAGAACAGGCTTTGACATTGGTAGCAGATTCTCAAGGCATAGTGCGATCGCGAGAACTAGCAACAAATCACGCGCAGAAAGCTGTCGAATACTTGGCAGCGCTGCCCCATTCAGAGTCCCGCCAAGCTTTGATAGATTTAGCAGATTACGTTTTGAGCCGACTTTATTAGCAGGAAGAAGGAAGAAGGAACTGGGTATTAGTTACCAGCTTGGGGCTGCCAATTCCCAATTCCCAATTCCCAATTCCCAACTCCCAATTTCCAATTTCCAACTATGCGATATCCGGTGGGAGATTGCTAGAATTTGACTGTAAAGCCGATCGGTACTGTTGCAAATAAACGTTAATTAATTCCTGCACTTGCTGGCGAGGGATTTCCGTCCCTACTTCCTGATTGCCGGGATTTTCAAAAAAAACAATGCTGTCTAGACCTTCGAGGGCGATCATCTGAAATAAAATGTGAGTAACAGGCAAACACACGGGCCTGACGCGATCGCCCCCAGCCGCCGCTGCGGAGGACGCATCTTCAAGAGTGGGAAAAGCATAAATCACCTTTTTTTCCCGTCCCGGTTGCTTGAGATTGCTCAAAACCACGATCGCCCAACTTTCGTCTACCGCTTGCAGGATAGAGTATTCCAGGTGCTGTAGCTGTTGGGCAATTAAAATCAGCGCCGGGGCGATCGCCTTTAAAATTTGTGGTGTCGAACCGTCGGGCGGAGCTTTGTCGATCAGTGCTTCAATCTGTTGGTCTAAATCCATCAGTCAGTTAATTTGAGATTTTAGTTTCAAATTTTTAGGGTAACAGGTGCAGGTTAAAGTATGTGAATACCCAGCACTGCCCACTGTGACATGACTCCGACTGTCAAGGTACGGAGCTTCTTTGAATCACTTCAAAGATTTCCTAGTTGTTCCCTTATGGGTTTTCGACTTTGACCTAGACTGAGATACTTCAGTCCCCGGCAAACCGTCTGCATAGGCGTTTTGGATTCCGACGTGTCCCGCCGTACTAATTAATTCTATTCCTCTATTTCTGATTACTTGACCACTAGCTACATCTCTATCGGCAATGAATCCACACTCTTGACAATGATGTACTCTAACACTCAAGTCTTTTTTAACTGTTGCACCACACTCAGGACACTCTTGAGAAGTCCTCCTGGCCCTGACTTCCACAAAGAACTTACCACGCTTCCAGCACACGTACTTGGTGATAGCTCGGAATTGCCCAAAACCCTCCGCCAGCATCTGTTTGCCAAGCATCCCTTTGGCAAGAATTCGGTAATCCAAGTCTTCCATGAAGACCATATCACCAGCGTCACAAAGCGCATGAGCTTGCTTGAAGTGGAAATCCTTACGGGTATTATCAATTGTGTGGTGAAGTCTAGCAACTTTGATCCGTTGTTTCTCGTAATTTTTAGACCGCTTCTTTTTCCGATCAAGTCTGCGTTGCAGCAATTTCAGCTTGCTTTGCATCACTTTCAAGAACTTAGGCGACTTTACAAGAACTCCGTCGCTAGTTGCCAAAAACTTGGAAAGCCCAACATCTACCCCAATTGGATGACCATGAGGCATAGGATTGGGAACACTAACATCGCATTGGATATTGATGCTAGCGTACCAAATATCAGCCTTGTTAATTATCCGAACCTGCTTAACTACAAAGCCACTCGGTATCGGGCGATGCAAGTTAATTGCAATGGGCCCCAACTTGGGCAAGGCAATATGTACTCCCTGCACTGGATTCTGTTTAAATTGGGGAAACAACAAAGACTTGAATTGTCCAAATTTTTTAAATCTGGGAAATCCATGCCCAACTTTTTGAAACCCATCCCAGGCTCGGTGCAGTTGTTTAATAGCTTGCTGCAAAACTTGGCTTGGCACTTCACCCAATCGGGGAAACACCTTTTTAGCGTTTGGCAAAGCATTAAGCTGATTCACTTCACTAGGGAAAGGAATATCAGCAGCCATGATATATTCATGACTGATGGAGCATCTGTCAACCATGCACTTCCGGCTATTGCACCAATCCTTAATCTCGCGCAGCCCGTAGTTATAGGCAACGCGACAAACATCCATCCACTCTTTGAGCGACTGCTCTTGAGTGATGCTGGGATAGATTCGATAGCGGTAATTCATGGTTAGCATTCCACTACCTTAACATATTTAGTGGCAGATGCAACGCTAGTAAATATAAAGTCGCCATAGAAGGACGGGGTTTTAAACCCAATTTTCTGATAAAATCTTAAATATAAATTTAAAGTCCCAGGGTGTGCTACTTTCAAAGTGAGCTGTCAACCATCATGCGGGAAATCGGCCAGAGCGTGGAAACCATATTTCAACTGCTGTTAGACGAACTCAAAAAGTCCACTCGGGCGTCTGAGCAGAACTGCCAAGATGTAGCAGGGCGACTCGCAGTAGAAGTCACCAGGATATGCACAGAAAGCCAGCGGATTCAAGACTCAGGAGACATAGAAGGTGCAGCCGAGAGCCTCGCCCGGCACCGCTTGCAACAATGTCTCCACTATGAAAATTTAGGATCCGGGCCAGGGCGAGTAGAATTGCAAAGCACTCTCAGCGCGATCGTCTATCGCTCCATCACCCCTCCCCAATTGCAGTCTAGCTATCAAGCGCGAATAGAACTGATCAGAGATTTCTTGCAAGGATTTTATCTCGAAGCCTTAAAAGCATTCCGGCGCGAAACCCAACTACCACCCACCTACAGCCCCCGCACTCGCTTAGAACTAGCAGAGTACATGGCCTTTGTAGAGCGCTTCGGGAAACGGCGCATTCCCTTACCTCGGAACCGCAGCCAGCAACTAATTATTTTACGGGCCCAAACCTTTTCCCAGCAGCAGCCCAAAGAAACCTCTGTAGATATGGAACAAGCCGCCGACGGAGGGGCTTGGGATTCTGACCAAACTTGGAACGACACCTCCGTGCACTCGGTGCGGGAAGCAATGGCCGGACAGGGTTCATCTGCAATTCGCTCCCCAGCCGACGAGTCAGAATCTCTGCGGCAAAACGTGATTGACGAATTAGTGGCCTACTTAAAAGAGCGCAACCAAGAAGAATGCGCCGATTACTTCGTGCTGCGCTTGCAAGACTTGCCGACTAACGAAATAGAGTCGATCCTGGGCATAACTCCCCGCCAAAGAGACTATTTGCAGCAGCGCTTCAAGTACCACTTGCTCAGGTTCGCCATGTCGCACCGCTGGGAACTCGTTCACCAGTGGCTGGAAGCAGACTTAGACAAAAATTTAGGTTTGCTGCCTTCTCAGTGGCAGTCCTTTGGCGAACAAATTGGCCCAGAGGGACAGCGTTTGTTACAGTTGAAACAACAAGGTCTGTCAGAGTCAGCGATCGCGCAAACCCTCGGCAGCACGGTAGCCCAGGTACAGAAACGGTGGTTTAAATTGCTGGAACTTGCCTGGGAATTGCGAAATCGTTCAGATTCCGGAGAAGGGGCATCTACTGATGAATAACGAAACGAACAGGGATGCAGAGGCTTTCGAGCGCCATTTTTTAGACTGGATATTGCAGGCGCCAATCCCGAATGCCTCTAGCGAAGAGCAGGAAAACGTCAATGACCCCCTTCCCTCAAAAGAGTGGGGCGAAACAGAAGAGTATTCCGGGGTGGAATACTGGGAATGGGACGAACCAGACCCGCTGGACTATCAAGTGGGCTCGCAGAGCATTTCACCCGCACAACCCCTGACTATTGGAGAAATACCGACCGTGCAAGACCGTTTTCAGACCTTGTTAAAAGAAAGGCTTAGATCCGAAATTGAAGCCAACCCGCCGCTGTTCCCCTGGGAAACAGAACTCAAGAGCTACGAACACGACTATCCAGACGATGCAGTCCCCCAATGGGTTCCACCCCTGCACCTCTGGACTCCCCAACTACAAAATATTAGATGGGGTCGCCTGCCAATTCCGATCGCCCAAGGGGTTTTTGCTCAACTGCTAGAACCTTGTCAGCAATTGGTAATGTCGTCGCTGCGGGAAGGCTCGAAATTAGTTCGCGCTGTAGATAGCTTGTTTCCGGGCCAGTCTGAGGAACTCAACCAATTAGCTGGTTTAGTACTCAGAGGTGCTACCAGAGGAATTACAGGTTTAGAAGTAGAAGATTTACCGAATTACTCCGAGGCAACTATCGATCAACAAATGCTAATGTCGTTGTTGGCCGCCCGAGAAATCATTGAGTCTCTAACTTTGAATTGTCCTGTAAACCAGCCCCCTATTTCGCGGGAGTGGCTGACTGCTTTGGGCTCCCTGACTCTCTCAGCTCAATACCTGTCGAACCGCAACACAGAACCACCAAGGCCGTGTTTAAGAGTTGAGTGCGAATTTCCAGGGGGAGGAAGTTTGGAACTCAAGGGAGGAGATGCCGAAGCAACTGCACAGCGTCCGAATTCCGGGCATTTAAGTGTGGAGTTGTTTGACCCGCAACCTGACAAGACTTATGCCCTAGAAGTCAAATTCCAAAACTTCGATACCAGACCTCTGATGTTTGCTATTCGTCCAACTTTGGCTGGATAAAACAGCAACTATCGAGGTAAAATTAGAGTAGTTAACTGCGTTTTTTACTCTGCGGTTTGACCTCACACAAAAACAGATACAATCTGCTGATTTCTGTCGCGGAAAGCCAAAAAAATTAGAGACGAATTAAAGCCCCCAGATTCATCTGTGAAGTTAATCTGTGGATTCAATCTCAAATCGAATGGCAGAGAAATAAGATTTAGATATTAGTTAAAACCCAGATCGAACTGTGGATTTAATCTCAAATCTCAAATCGAGTGGCACAGAAATAAGATTTAGATATTAGTTAAAACCCAGATCGATCTGTGGATTTAATCTCAAATCTCAAATCTCAAATCTCAAATCGTTGGATGGGTGCACATGACAACTGATAACCTGCGAAATATACCTGTTTTGGGTAAACTGTGGGAGCGGATAGAGGCAATGCCTCCGCCGGTGACTGAGGATTCTTTACTGCTGCGAATCCTAGTTCAGTTGTTGGTAATTGTGGGAATTGTGGCTACTGATGTTGCTTCTGAAGAAAGCCTGAACCTGTGGGCTGTGCCTGTTAGTATTGTGGGAGCAACTTGGAGTTGGTACCGCCGCCGCGATCGCAATGTAGCCGCTAAATTCTGCATAGCTATTGGAATGCTGGTGGCGCTGTTCGCCTTTTTTACCCGCTTGGTGGGAGAATTAAACGATACGCGGTTAGTTTTGGCGCAACTGTTAATTAACATTCAAGTGTTGCACAGTTTCGATTTGCCCCGCCGCAAGGATTTGGGCTATTCGGTCGTCATCGGGCTGATTTTGTTGAGTGTAGCGGCGACCATCAGTCAAACGCTGACTTTTGGGCCGCTGCTGTTGGTATTTTTGGCTTTAGTGCTGCCGACTTTGGTGCTGGATTACCGATCGCGCTTGGGACTCTCGAAGCTAGAAAACATCAATCCGGCGACAGAAAGTAGAAGTAAAAACAACAATTTATCCCTATTTGCTGCTACTTTATCCCCCAAGTATTTTAGTTTGTTGCTGTTGATAACTGTAGGGTTGGGGCTGGCTATTTTTGCGTTTTTGCCGCGCCTTCCAGGCTATCAATTGCGGACTTTTCCCGTGAGTGCTCCTATTGAATATCAGGGGGAGTTTGACTCGCGCAGCATTCTGAATCCGGGGTATGTCAGGGGGGGAAATCAAAAAGGAACTGGCGGAGGGAAGGGGAGAAACCCAGACAAAGGGCCAGGAGAGGTAGACTCTACTTTTTATTACGGTTTCAACCAGCGCATCAATCAAAATTTGCGGGGGGTATTAAAACCTCAAGTGGTGATGCGGGTGCGATCGCAGGCGGCGGGTTTTTGGCGAGTGTTGGGCTTTGACAAATATACCGGTCAGGGTTGGGAAGTTTCGCGCAACGACGACGCTTTTAAGGTGAATCGACCTCGCTGGTCTTATCAATTTTATCTGAATCCGTATCCGAATGCGCCCCGCACTCAAGAGGTGATTCAAAGTTATACTATTCTTGCTCAGTTACCGAATTTGATTCCGGCTTTAAACAAGCCGAAGGAACTTTATTTTCCGACGCAGGAAGTGGCGATTGATGCGGAGGGAGGTTTGCGATCGCCTGTGGAATTGGCGGAAGGTTTGACTTATACGGTGATTTCTAACGTGCCGTTTCGCGATCGCTCCTTGTTGGGGCAAACTGGTACTAATTACCCGAAAAATATTCGCAAATTCTATTTGGACGTGCCGCCAGAAATTGCCCAGAAAGTGCGAGAAAAAACTGAAGAAATCTTGTTGGGGAGAACAAGAGTGGCTAAGTCGGACAGGGCGATCGATTCTCCCTACGAAAAAGCTTTGTACTTAGCTCAATATTTGAAACAAAATCCTAATTACAAACTTGTCAAAGCTTTGCCTTATTTAGAAGAAAGTGAAGATTTAGTCGAGGGTTTTTTGTTTGGCTATCAAAACACGCAAGACGGCAAAAAAGTTACAGGCGGATATCCCGACCATTTTTCGACGGTACTGACAATTATGCTGAGATCGATCGGGATTCCGGCGCGAGTGGCTGGCGGTTTCGATACGGGAGAATTCAACCCGTTTACAGGTTTGTATGTGGTGAGAAATACCGACGCTTTCTTGATGACGGAGGTATATTTTCCCAGATACGGGTGGTTTGGTTTTAATCCGATTCCAGGTTATCCGCTGATTCCGGCTTCGGTGGAAGACAACCAGACTTTTAGCGCGCTGGAATCGTTTTGGAAGTGGATCGCGGCTTGGCTACCGACTCCTCTCAGAAGCGGGCTGGATTCAGTTATAGGTTTTGTAATTGGCTGGATCAGTTTGAGTCTGGGTTGGTTTCTGGGACAGTTTGCTAGGGGTTGGGTGGGGTTATTTACTGGGTTGATTAGCGCGATCGCCTTTGGGTTTATTGGCTGGTTAATTTGGCAAGGGTGGCGCAAGTGGCGCTACCGCCGCTGGCTGGCGAAGTTGCCGCCGGTGGAGGGGGTTTATCAGCAAATGCTGAAGGATTTGGCAAGTCGCGGATTTGCCAAGCAGAAAGCTCAAACGCCTTTGGAGTATGCTGAGACAATGCGCGGCCACCACGAAACCGATGAAGCTGAGGTAATTGAGGAAGTTTCGCAAGCTTACGTGCGCTGGAAGTATGGCGGCGAAGCGGGAAATTTGAGTCAGTTGCGACAGTTGGTGGACAATTTGAGGCGATCGCACTTGAAGAAACTCAAAAAGCTAAGATAATATAAATTCTCAGTCGGACACGGCGCCGTGTCCTGACTGTGGTAATATGAATATCGCGAAAATTGCAAATAATTTACCGTGCCGATGGTAGCTTGAGTTCGATACCCAGTTTTTGACCGACATCGATCGCCTTATCAGCAAAATCAGTCACGCCAGCGATGCCAACTCCGATCGCAGTTGCCGTCGCTAAAATAGCTTTTAAACTTTTCTTTAATCTAGCTGGATTCCTTTCGTTTTCCGGTTTCTTGATTTCGGATTCAACATCTTCAATATCGATAATTACACCCTCGCGAATGTCTTCGGGAAACTGGGCGGCGGTTTCACGCATTGATGCAATCTGTTTCAGAAGTTCGGCGGTATTGGTGTTATTGTTTTGGATAAATGCGTTATTCCTAACTGTGGTGTTGTCGCTGCCAATCACACCAGACATCGGGCCGTTGAAGTTGTTGGTTTTGGAAGAATCTTGAGTCATTTTTTTACCGTTAACGTTGATATTGAATTGAATGCTAGAAGAATCTCCAAAATCGGGGCTATCGATTCCAGAAATTCGCTCTTTCTCTTCCCATTGTTGCAAATTATCCGGGAAATCTTCCATCAAGCCGCGTACGTTGACCATTTGATAAGATTTGTCGCATTCGACTTCGTAGCGGCGGTTGGTCAAACGGCGGCGCAAAGACTCAAAATTGTAGAGGTGAGGGTCTTGGCTGCCTTTGCATTCGGCACAGTTGCAGGGGATGAATTCTTGGTATTTGAGGCGATTGTCGTAAGTCGCGTGAATTTTCCAGAGTTCGTGGCGGATGCGGTCTAAAAGAGATTTTTTGTGGTTGCCGGAAACTCGAATGCGGATTTCTCGTTGGTGGTAATTCTCGATAACTTCAGCCTTGGCGTAATTGTCGGCGAGGATGACTCCATCGCGCCACACGATATCTCCCCTACCCTTTGGTAAAGAAGGTTGAGGGCGGTAGATTAACAAGTGCATTTCGACAATAAAACGGGTAATGATGCCTTTGGGCATGAAGTCGTATTCGTAGCGCAAAATCAGGTTATCGGTGTCGTCCCAGGTGTAATCGGGCGTTTCCAGGGGGAGAAGTTGCGGGGCGATGTAGCGTCTGGGTTGGCAGGGGATTTCGTAACACAGTTTGAAGTGTTTCATCAAGTGGAGTAGTTCGTCGTGCAAGTCTCGGTATTCTCTTTCGCACCAGATTTGTTTGAGGTTTTCCTGGGTGAAATACCCGCAGTTGGCGATGACTTCTGCGTTGTCGGCGACTTCTTTTTCGTCAGTAATTTCTTTCTTGCTGATGACTTTGTAAACAGCATTGGTTGCCAATTCGGGACGCAGAATGACTATGTTTTTGAGGATGGGGTCTTTTTGGAAGTGGAGGATAATTCCCAAGTCGTGAAGGTATTTGCTGAGAGTCAGCATGGCGGGTTTATCGGATTTTTTAAAGCCTTGGCTGGCGCAGATGTCGAAAAATTCGCTGACTGCGATGTGGGTTTGGCGTTGGGAATAGTTTTCTAAAATGTGGCGGACGCTTGCCCAGCGTTTGGGAACGGGCGTGCTGATGTGGTCGAGGGTGGCGATGCGGTTTTGGAGGGCGCGTTGGAGTTCTGCGAGTCCGCGATTGCTGGCGAGGTTGGTAGCGAAATCTTTTTCTAAATTGGCAAAGTCGCGCCGCTGTTGGGAGAGGTTGATTTCGCAGCGGATGTCTTGTTTTTCGTTTTGGACGAGGAAGACGGGACTGCTGTTGCTGAGGAGTTCGACGGCACTCAGCCAGTAGCAGAGGTTGGGGTTTTGGCGGCGGTTATCGACGAGGAGGACGTACAGGGAACGTTCGGTGAGGAAAAATTGGTGGGTGGCGTGGTAGATTTCCTGTCCGCCAAAGTCCCAGAGGTGGACGCGGAAAGGTTTGCCGTTGGCTTGTGTGAATTCCCAGCGCATCACGTCGATGCCTTCGGTGGAGGGTTCTCGTTCTTTGAGTTCGTAGTTGCGGTTGAGGAGTTTGTTTGCAAGGGTGGTTTTTCCCGCTTCGCCTTCGCCAACAATCAAAAGTTTGGCTTCGTTGAGTTCTTCGGTAGCGTCGGGGTCGCGGGTTTGGAAGTAGAAATCGAGGATGGTACGTAAATCGCCTAGTTGAGATGATTGTTTTCCGCCCAATATTTCCAGCGGAATTGGTATCGGATTACCTCGCAAATCCAGTTTTTCCAGCTTCTCCATGCCACGAATCGCCTCTGGGATGGAGGTAATCTGATTGCCACCGAGGTCAAGCCGTGTCAGATTCGACAGTTTGCCGAGCGCCTCTGGGATGGAGGTAATCTGATTGCTACTGAGGGAAAGCTCTGTCAGATTCGACAGTTGCCCGAGCGCCTCTGGGATGGAGGTAATCTGATTGCCACTGAGGACAAGCTGTGTCAGATTCGACAGTTGCCCGAGATCTTCTGGGATGGAGGTAATCTGATTGTCCCAGAGGTAAAGCCGTGTCAGATTCGACAGTTGCCCGAGATCTTCTGGGATGGAGGTAATCTGATTGACAGTGAGATAAAGCTGTGTCAGATTCGACAGTTGCCCGAGATCATCTGGGATGGAGGTAATCTGATTGTAACTGAGGACAAGCTTTGTCAGATTCGACAGTTGCCCGAGATCATCTGGGATGGATGTAATCTGATTGTCACTGAGGCTAAGCCGTGTCAGATTCGACAGTTGGCCGATGACTTTTGGGATGGATGTAATCTGATTGTTATGGAGGTCAAGCTCTGTCAGATTCGACAGTTGGCCGAGATCCTCTGGGATGGAGGTAATCTGATTGCTCATGAGGTTAAGCTGTGTCAGATTCGACAGTTGGCCGAGATCCTCTGGGATTGCTGTAATCTGATTTTCACTGAGGTAAAGCCGTGTCAGATTCGACAGTTTGCCGAGATCCTCTGGGATGGCTGTTAAACCAATCCTGGTTAAATTTAAACTCTCTAATTGCTTCATTTCCAGCAGCAATTCTGGCATCGTTCCGAATGGATTGCTGCTGAGGTCAATCGATCGCAAATTTACGAGTGATCGCAATTCCTCTGGCAGTGTTCTTAATTGATTCGGGATTATTAGTTTCAGACTCGGGTTAACATTAAACCCTTGCCACCTTTCTACCTTCCCCAACACCAACTTCTCAAGCTGCGTGCACTTGCCAATCTCCGGCGGCAATTCCTCCAAGTCCAGCCCCGACAAATCCAGTTGAGTCAATTTTTCCTCGGCTGCCCGGTGAATTCGCCGCACTGCTTCCTCTCGCGTCATGCCCTTTGTCTCTTGGTAGGATTCAGTTTATTGTGACAGGATTTTTGTTGGGTGGGGAAAGCCAGCAGGAATCAGGACACGACGCGGTGCCGTTTCCCGAAAATTAATCTGGCGATGATTATATCCGAGGGAGGGCGATCGTCGATTATTTTGGGGTAGGGAAACGGCATTGCCGTGTCCTCCGTGGCCTACGCATCAAAACCTTCATAACCGGGTTTTTTGGGTTTCTACGACTGTAACCCGTCTTCTGAGCAAAAACCCGGTTTCTTGCCACCCGCGAGGAATCTGGGGAGGAAAAAGGCTACACATTTTTTGTTTAGTAGATTTATGTTAAAGGGAGATGAATGATTCGGTCTTGGTATTCGTTATCAAACGAACCATCAACAATCACAATCAATTCCTCAATATTTTGCCCAATACTTAAATCCTGATTCAAAACGAAAATCCCTGGAATATGACCACCTTGAGCCAGATGATCTACCAAATGTACCGGCATTGACTTGCGATTGTTTGTCACCAAAATAAAGTTACGATCCTCACACCAAACCAAAATCTCCGGATCGAGAGTGCTTTTTGGGGGTGTACCAATTTCGCCCACTGCCCAAACTACTAAATCAGGGCATTCTCGCCGAAGTTGTGTAGCATAAATGGGCGTAACATTCTCGTCCATTAAATATTTGAGCGCCATTTCTCAAGTATCCTGGATTGCAGTTTTACTTTCCCGTTCAGCCTTCAATTTTCGCAATCTTTCCGCAGCCGGATGCGGATTTGCTGCTTGCATTTTTCGCTGCTGATGCGACCATTCCAACCAATCTTGTATATATCTACTTACTGATTCCTTGTTGAGCAAATAATACAAAATAGTTGTGTAAACTTCTGCTAAAGTTAGAGATGGATAGAGTTGCTGAATTTCTTCTGGGGTGCGTTCCCGATGCAAATATTCATACAGCACGGTCTCAATCCCGATACGATGTCCTTTAATCCGAATATCATCCGGTGCTAAGAAATCAAAATACTGATTCATTTCCATATCTAAAATCCCTCTTTTAGCTATCTACTATTCTACTATTCGGTTTGATGAGAAACTATAATGCGATCGATTTCTGCGCGGTGGCGATCGTAATAACGCCAAGCATTCTCTAAATCGCGATCGGATAAACCTGGATAATTCCGAAGTAATTCAGCCTCATCAGCCCCCTGTTGGTGAAGCGAAACCAGCGTCCAAACAGGAATGCGGGTGTTGCGAATTCGGGCATATCCTCCACACACTCCAGGCGTACTCTGAATCGCCCTAGCCCAGAGTTTTTCTTGAAACAGCAAACTCTCTTCAGGTGTCAGCGACTCAATGACTTGAATTAAGGAGTCAACCAACTGAATGTTCATAGCTGATAATTTACGCAATGTAGAATAGTGCGATCGCTCAAACTATCATAGCAAATTTCCCCCAACACCAAAGTCTCAAGCCCAGTGCACTTGCCAATCTCCGGCGGCAATTCCTCCAACTCCAAACTCGGCAAATCCAATTTTGTCTCGCCCTCATCCGTCGCTTTGTCGATTATAGTCATTTCAAATAAGTATGAGACTATTTAAAAATGAGGTAAAATGAATAAAAATAGTGAAGCTGCTAGGAAAA
>NZ_JAUBTN010000022.1:0-9162 GCF_036705055.1 Microcoleus sp. CZ3-B2
TCCCAATTCCCAATTCCCAATTCCCAATTCCCAATTCCCAATTCCCAATTCCCAATTCCCAATTCCCAATTCCCAATCCGTGCCAAAATGAGTCTAAGAAATTTTTTGAGTTGGAAAACTAACGATGAGTGTAGATTCTAAATTGCAGCGCGCATTTGATCAAGGCCGCGCCTTGAAAATTATCAGCGGTTTAAATAATTTTGATGCAGCCAACGTTGCGGCTGTTGTCAAAGCAGCGGATCTCGGCGGTGCAACATTTGTCGATATTGCTGCCGATCGCGATTTGGTATTGATGGCAAAACAGTTGACAAATTTGCCAATTTGTGTATCGGCTGTGGAACCGCAAAAGTTTGTGGCTGCGGTAGAAGCTGGCGCTGATTTGATTGAAATTGGCAACTTTGATGCTTTCTACGCACTAGGCCGCCGCTTTGAAGCTGAGGAAGTTTTGGAGTTGACTCGCGAAACTCGATCGCTATTGGCGAACATCACGCTTTCTGTCACAGTTCCCCACATTTTGGCACTCGACAAACAAGTGCAGTTAGCAACAGAATTAGTCAAAGCTGGGGCTAATATTATTCAAACCGAAGGCGGCACCAGCGCCCAACCAATTCACGCCGGAACTTTAGGATTAATTGAAAAAGCAGCGCCTACTTTGGCTGCAGCCTTTGAAATTTCCCGCGCCGTACAAGTTCCCGTACTCTGCGCTTCGGGCATCTCCAGCGTCACCGCACCGCTTGCTATTGGCGCGGGCGCTGCGGGTATTGGTGTCGGTTCTGCTGTCAGCCAACTTAATAGCGAAGTGGCGATGATTGCTGCTGTTCGCAGTTTGGTGGAAGCTTTGGCAAAAGTAGAGCGATCGCACTTTGCTGCTTCAATTTAATTAAGAAGTTCGGCAACGAGTAATGTGCGGGATTTAATAGATATAATTCCCGATTAACCATGACTCCTGCCGTCATCAGTCATCAATAAGAGGGAAGAAGGAAGAAGGTTTTTTTCCCATCTTCCCCGACTTTAATAGTTGATCCACCACACAGCATAATCTTGCAATAACTGATGGTTTGGGGAGATAACATCGACTGCTTTTAACTCTGCTAAAAGCAAGATAAATCTTTTGCGATCGCCGACGCGCTGCACTCTGGCAAAAATGCCGTCTTCAGTAACCACAAAATCCTCAACTCGGTCAATTATGAATTTATCAGTATAAGAAGGTTGAGTTTTTTTAAGCCTTGCATATTCTTTTTTGCTACCCAAACCCATTGTATACTCTTCTTCCCATTCAAACTCTTCTATACCCGTAACCTGGCAGGGACATTGGATATGTTGCTTGATGTATTCTAGATATTTAATTGAATTGTCGCGGGTGGAATTAATATTTTTATTTCTTAAGATTTTTTTAATTTGGGTTTCAAATTTCTTGTCGTTAAATGGGTTGTTTTCAGCAAACTGGGCGAACACTTCTGGATTGAACCCCCCTGTCAATTCCGGTATTTCGGCAAGCAAGCGCTGCAAGTCGTTGAACGGTTTCGGTCTTCTGCCTGCTACAATGGTTTCATCAAGCTGGACTGGAGGAAGTTCTGATTCTGAAAGCAGAGGTTTGGTTTGATTTGGGCGATCGTCAAATTTAGACTTGTTAACTTTAGATTTGTTAAGTTGAGGTTTGTTAAATTTAGGCATCGCTCGGTTCCGCTGTACTGGTTAATTAATAAAGTATATCTTGGCAGAAGTACATTCGTGTCTGATAGATAGGAGGAAGCTGTGATGCAATTACTGAAATCGCCCGATGAATTGGAAGTCTATCAAGGGCAATTCGGCGAGTTTACGATTACTCAAAGCGATCGCACCGGAGTGCTGATCTACCGGGCCGGGTTGGGAGTGGCGGCGCTGTGTTTGGCGGTGGGCGCTACTCTGGTGTTGCAAAGCGGCGACAACCCAACAGCAATCCAAGCTTTAACGCCTGTTTTTGCGTGTTTCTGGATAGCTTTAGGCGTTAGTTTAGCAACTATTCACATTTACATGATTCCGCTGCACCGAACGTTACAGGCGTTTTGGGCGATCGGCGGCGCAGCAGCAGTATTTGTCGCCCTACAAAGCAGCGAACCTTTAGCTTTAACAGTGTACGAAAATCCAGCGACTTTGTGGGGAATTGGCTTTACTTTTGCGGCATTAAATGGCATTTATTTTAAAGAAGCTTTTTGCTTCAACCGCCTAGAAACTAAGTTTTTAACTCCAGGAGTTCCGCTGTTGATTTTAGGACATATTTTTGGTTTTCTGTCACCGGAAAACGAACAGTTGTTGCTAGGATTTTGGGCAATATTGTTCATCATTTTTGCAGTCCGCAAGTTCTTTCAACCTATACCGCAGGACATCGGAGATAAGAGCGTTTTTGAGTACCTCAAACAAAAACAGTAGAGAAGGTTCGGCAGCGGATTTAGTAGCGGATTTAATGGATTTAATTGTGCACTCGCAAGTTAAGTTTTTTGGCGTAATTTCTATTAAGATTGGTTGGCGATCGCACTCCGACTCAAGAAACCGGGTTTTGTACATCTGTGGGGTACAACTAAGTAGTTTAAGAAAAACCCGGTTTCTAGCAATTGGTGCGTAAATCCTCAAGAATTCTCTCGATCGGAATTTTGCCAGAATGCGAAAACCTCAAATCAAAATTAGTCTGATCCGCCGCCGAGAAATGTGGGCAATTACCTGGGAAGGTTGGGTAATTGCGATCGTGGGATTAATCATTGCAATGGTCTTAATTATCACAAATATTTATCCATTTTTTGCGGTAAATTCGCCACTGAAATCAGAGATATTGGTTGTCGAAGGGTGGTTGCCGGATTATGCGATCGAAAGTGCGATCGCCGAATTCAAAAAAGGCAAATACCGCCAATTAATTACTACTGGAATTCCAGTAAATAAAGGCTACTATCTCGCTGAATATAAAAATTATGCCGAACTGACAGCAGCGACTTGTATAGCCCTAGGATTTGACAAGGACAAACTGGTAGCCGTACCCGCACCGAATGTCATGAAACACCGCACAGCCGCTTCGGCGATCGCCCTTCGAGATTGGCTGGCTGCATCGCCCCTAAAAGTAGACACAATTAATCTCTATTCCTTTGGCCCTCACGCCCGCAGAAGTTGGATGGTTTTTAAAGAAGTGCTGCATCCTGAAATTAAAGTCGGGATAATAGCAGCAGAACCGCAAGATTATAACCCGCAGGAATGGTGGAAATCGAGCGAAGGTTTTCGGACGGTGATTGGGGAAATCATAGCTTATATTTACGCCCGTTTTGTCGATTGGAAAGCTTAGCCATTCTTTTTAACTCTTTCTCTTCTTCCCTTCGCGTTCTTTGCGCCTTTGCGGTTCGTTAAAAAAAATCTATATCCCACCAAAATGATAAAAACATTTTCACGTCAATTGAGGGCAAGTCGTTGCTAGAAGAACGCACTTACTGGTTAGCATGGTCGCAAATTAGCGGTATCGGGCCGATTTTGTTGCAAAGATTGCACCAACACTTTCCTAGTTTGGCAGCAGCTTGGACGGCTAAGCCCGTAGATTTAATGCGAGTCGAAGGGTTTGGGAAACAGACAATAGAAACGGTTTTACAAGAACGATCCAAACTCAATCCCCAAGAATTTATTGAACAACATCTTATTAAAAATCCCTGTTTTTGGACACCAGCAGATCCAGATTATCCCAGCTTGTTATTAGAGATTCCCAATCCACCGCCGGTGCTGTACTATCGCGGTTTAGTTGACCTTAAGGAAAATCGCGGAATTACGCCGACGGTGGCAATTGTTGGGACTCGCAGTCCTTCGGAATACGGCCGCCGCTGGACTCGCAAATTTAGTGCAGCTTTGGCTACAAATGGTTTTACTGTTGTTTCGGGATTTGCTGCGGGAATTGATACGGAGGCTCATACAAGCTGTTTGGAGGCTGGAGGCCGGACTTTGGCTGTTTTTGGTACTGGGGTTGATATTGTTTATCCTAGGCCGAATGAGCGGTTGTGCGATCGCCTGTTGCAGCAGGGATTGGCAATTAGTGAATATCCGGCGGGAACTCAACCGAATAAAACTAATTTTCCGCGCCGAAATCGGATAATTGCTGGCTTGAGTCGGGCTACAATTGTGATTGAAGCTCCGCACAAATCGGGGGCGTTAATTACTGCTTATCAAGCTAATGATTTTTGCCGGGACGTGTATGTTTTGACGGCAAGATTGGATGATGAGCGGTCTTTTGGTTGTTTGGAGTTGCTGAGTAAAGGTGCTCATCCAATTCTCCCGAATAGCGATCGGCTCTTAAGCGAAGACAGGTTGTTGGAAATGCTCGGAGCTATGCCAAAATTGGATAATGCCAAGCAGTTGTCGCTGTTTCCGCCAAATCAGACGGTTGAGAAGCGCACGCCGCCGTTGGAGCCGGAATTGGCTAAGGTGTTAAGTGCGATCGGCTCCGGGACAATTTCTTTTGACACAATTGTGGAAGCAGCGGGATTAGAAGCGGGAACAGTTTCTGGTATACTTTTGCAATTAGAATTGTTGGGATTAGTGTCGCAGTTGCCGGGAATGCGTTATCAGCGCTGCTGATGTTAAAGGTAGAATATAACTCACATCTTGCACCATTCTGAAGAACGGGCAAGATGCCCGTTCCACAAGAGATAATTTTTTTTGTGGAACAGGCATCTTGCCTGTTCATAAAAAGATGATTGAGAATCGTGCAAAATCTCAGATATAACCATCAATAACACGGCAACTCTGGAAACGGCAGTGCTGTTTCCCTACCCGAAAATAATTATTAACCCCCTCGGATGCAAGCATCACCCGATTAATTGTAGGGAAACGGCACTGCCGTGTCCTGATTTCGGGTAACGGGTAAAATCAACCGGATTGGATGATGAAATTGCCCCGATAACCCAATCGGATATAACTATCGACAACACGGCAATTGAGGACACGGCAATGCCGTGTCCCTACTCAAATTAATCCGAAATTCGCAGCACTAATACTGCTAGCAGAAACTCCACTGAGAGCAGCTAAAATCTCCCCAGTTTGTGCCAACCGAATTAAAGTAGCCGCCCTATCTTGACTAATCGCCAACTGCGAGAAATCCAGCCCGCTACCCAATACTAACAAGTCTTGACCGAGTTCAAAATCTGCGATCGTATCAGTACCGGAATTCGTAGAGAGTAGGAATTTATCTACTCCCATTCCTCCCGTCAAAGTATCACTTCCCAAACCGCCAGTCAGCAAATCATCTCCCTTACCTCCGTAAAGTAGATCGTTGCCATCATCGCCGTTCAAAATGTCAGCGCCGCGATTGCCAAACAAGGCCTCATCACCGCTACTTCCGACCAAAGTATCGCTACCTTTGCCGCCGAAAACAGTGTCATTTCCCAGAGTTCCATCGAGGGAATCATTGCCCCTCATACCCATCAATACATTATCCGCGCTGTCGCCAATCAGGATATCGTCGCCATTTGTACCGAGAATTGCATTGGGGGAATTGCTGCTCAAATCTGCATCGCCGCTGACAACGGGAGTCGCAAGGCCAACTGGTAAAACTACTGCTTGAATTCGGCTATCTAAAGCAGCACCGGTATTCTCAGTAACTACCAGGGCAATTGGTTTATTTCCCGTACCAACTGCTTTGAAATCTTGAGTTGTCGGGCCCAAGGCTACTTGTTGGACGCGGGCAACTGATTCAGGAATTGATGTTGCTGTTGGGTTGGAAACAGCCGCATCAATACGTTGATTGGCTGTTGCCATTACTGTCGCGGATTGCGAGGTAATTTGGGTGATTTGTTGACTGTTGAAACTGGGGTCTATTTGCTGAATTTTTGCGGCTGCTTGCTGAATGATTGGTTCTAAGGCTGCTGCGTTGCTGAGGTTTAAGATTGTACTGGATTGAATTCGATCGGTAATTGAACTGACAACAGCTTTGACAATATCGGTATTGACTGCACTGGAAGCGCCGTCAATCAAAGCGCTGGTTTGGGTGATGAAGTTTTGGACTTTCACCATTGCGGATAAGACTTGGACTCCGCCTGGTAAATTTTGGTTGGTGGCTGCGATCGGATCTAAGCTAGTCAGGTCAACTTCAGCGGGGAGTCCAAGGGCGGCTTTGACTAAAGATTGGGCTGATTCTGGTGCAGTTCCTTTGTCGGTTAAGTCGGCGACTAAGCTGGTTAGGAGGGTGACAACTGTGGAATCTGGCGGTGCGGTGACTGGTGTTTCTAGGGGTAAGCCGGTGGCGGTGTCAGTGCCTCCTGTGGCTACTATATTGCCTTCTGATGGGTCGATTTCTCCGTTTTTGTTGGTGTCGAATGTCTCGAAGGGGATGTTGAGATTGAATTCACCTTTGCTGTTAGTAATTGTGGATGGTTCGTTGGTGTCGAGGATGCCGTTTTTGTTGGCATCTAGGAAGAGGGTTGCACCCTCTATGTAGCCGTCAATCACTACGCCGGTGCTGCTAAATGTTAGCAACATACCTTTGTCCCAACCCTGATTGTACGGATCGTTGTCGCTGACACTAAGACCCGCCCTGTCTGTCGCTGTTAACTTGATTGTTAACTGCTGTGCTCTGGGGCTTGTGCCGCTCAGGGTACGGGTATTTTGATTAAACGTGAGCCAGCTTGGCAGAGGACTGCCGTCCATCAGAGTGGCTGTATAGGTGAGCTTGTCGCCCGGAAGATCCGGGTCTGTAAATGTGTCCGCCGGGAACGTGTAGGTGAATGTGGATGAGTTGCTTACTTTTAGATTGTTGAAATGCCACGGGGTTGTAGTCTCGGCGTAGTTGAAAACTGGCCGTCGGTTGGGGACTACAGTAAAACTGCCTTCTGTAGCAAAAGGTGAACCGGCCCAAGCTGTGTCAATTGCTTGCACGCTCCAGTAATATGTCCCTGGAGACAAGTCTTTGAGTTGCCAACGGGTGTTTTGACTGACATTTCCCAGCCCCACCAGTTGCCGAGTTCCATCGCCAAGAGACATCGGGGAAAGAATATCCTGACCCCCTTCCTTAGTGCCAACTCGCAGGTTGTAGCTTAAACCATCAGCAGGAGTTTGAGCATCAGTCGCTTTATTCCAGTTAAACGTAACTTCTGGGCCCGAAGCTACAGCCGTCAGCCCTGTGGGTGCGGTGGGAGGAGTGTTGGCATTGGGGGTGTTGTTACGGAAGACATTGGTAAAAGACTCTGGTCGGTCTTGAGAGCTCTTTGTTGAATTACTAGCGACCAGGATATCCAATTTTCCATCTTTGTCATAGTCTCCCCAAGCTGGATTGGAATAAGCTTGACCACCAGGAGGCGATACGACACTGCCGATTTCTACGCCACTGTCGATAAAGCTATTTGAGCCAGTAAAGCTATTTGGGTCAATAAAGCTATTTGGGTCATTTGGGTTATAAGGTCTGCCTGTGTTGTTGCGATAGACTTTGGTGACTACTTTTTGTGAACTTCCCGCATCTAGCTGAGTCAAAACACTGACATTGACTAGGATATCCAGTTTGCCGTCATTGTCGTAGTCTCCCCAAGGATTTTGAGGGAGAGAATTAACCCGACCAGGTATCTTTACACCTATGTCATCAAATCTGTTTGGCTCGCTGGTACTGGTTGCGTTGCGGAAGACTTTGGTGATCGACTGCGACTGCTGGGATGAACTATCGGAACCACTGACCAGGATATCCAGTTTGCCATCATTGTCGTAGTCTCCCCAAGCGATTTGAACAACGTTACTAACACCAGGAAATACTACGCCCGTGTCTGTAAAATCAGTAAAAAAACCATTAAAAACGGAATTGGAATTGCCCAAGTTGCGGTAGAGTTTGGCAGTTGTTCCGTATGTTCCGTCGGAATTCGGCACATTGAGCAGAACATCAAGTTTACCGTCGTTGTCATAGTCGCCCCAAGCAGCGAAACCTATACTGGATGGTAGTCCAGTGGTGCTCTGTTGCTCAAATCTAAAGCTGTCTTGACCGTTGACAGAGCCGGAGTTGCGATAGAGTTTGTTATTATCACCCCGCCAACTATCGAAGCCTGTTTGCAAGATATCGAGACGACCATCATTGTTATAGTCTGCCGAAGTCACGTAAGAAAAGGGCCCGTAGTCATTAGGTAGGATTGCCCTCAAGGTCAAGTCCAAGCCATTGTAGATTTCTGTTGGGCCATAGGCGTTGCGGTTGGCTAACGAGACATCCAGTCTCCCATCATTGTTGTAATCTCCCCATGCTGATCCATCACCTGGCAAGTCTATTCGATTACCTTCGCTAAAGCCATATTCGCTAGACCTTTGATTGTTGTTGTCGAGGAGTTCGGTGTTTTTGTAGATTTGGTTGTTTCCGAGGATATCGAGTTTGCCGTCATTGTTGTAGTCTCCCCAGATGGCTGAGTACAAGTCCTTTGGAGATATCGAAGCGTTTGTATCGGTGAAAGGTTGGTCAGCATCCAAAATTTGCAAGGTAGCAGAGCTTTGAGTGCCAATATTGGCATTATCCACACTAGCGATCCGAAACGCGATTTCTTCCGTTTCCTCTGCTTTACGATCCGGTAAAATGTCAATTGTGAACGTTTTGGTATCTTCGCCTGGGTTAAAGGTGATTTCAGGAGAGAAATTGGGGGGAAAGTTCCAATCTGTTGCCCAAGTCGCTGAACCAGTAGGATATTCTAGGTACACCTTGGAAATGCTATTTAGATTTCCAGTGCGAGTGAGAGTAATTTCTGCCGGAACGACTCCTGTGGAACTTTCATTGACTTGGTAAGTAGCTGGGGAAAAACTTATCGTGGGATCGTTAAGATCAGTAATTCGATCGCCATTTCCGTTACCTAGCGGCAGATTAATCGATAGGGGTCGATCGTTACGTTTCCCAGAGTCGTCAAATATCCGAGATATCGGCGTCGGAGTCGGCGTCGGTGTCGGAGTCGGAGTGACAGATGTTGTCGGAGTTGGAGTCGGAGTGACAGATGTTGTCGGAGTTGGAGTCGGAGTGACCGATGTCGTCGGAGTCGGAGTCGGAGTGACAGATGTTGTCGGAGTTGGCGTCGGAGTGACAGATGTTGTCGGAGTTGGCGTCGGAGTGACAGATGTCGTCGGAGTTGGAGTCGGAGTGACAGATGTCGTCGGAGTTGGAGTCGGAGTGACAGATGTCGTCGGAGTTGGAGTCGGAGTGACAGATGT
>NZ_JAUBTN010000022.1:9262-93516 GCF_036705055.1 Microcoleus sp. CZ3-B2
GTCGGAGTGACAGATGTCGTCGGAGTTGGAGTCGGAGTGACAGATGTCGTCGGAGTTGGAGTCGGAGTGACAGATGTTGTCGGAGTTGGAGTCGGAGTGACAGATGTCGTCGGAGTTGGAGTCGGAGTGACAGATGTTGTCGGAGTTGGAGTCGGAGTGACAGATGTTGTCGGAGTTGGAGTCGGAGTCGGCGTTGGAGTTGGCGGTGGCGGCGGTGGCGCTACATCGTTATCTGCGATCGCCACTCTCACCCCTGGAACCACCACCACATTATACTTAGCATCAGTGCTGCTCGCACTGTGAGTAATTTTCCCGCTGTGTGAACCTTCCACCACCGCATCGTCAACAGCCATCACTGTAACGGGTTGAGCGACATTCCAATTATTGGGAGTGAAAGTGATAGGGGCGATCGGCTGAATCTGATTATCTGTTGTGAGAGTTAGAGTTACAGGGGCGATCGGCTGCGATTTCAGTGCTAAAGTGTACGTACCGTTTGCACCGCCTTCGGTAGCAGTTGTTTCGGCAACACTAACAGAAACACCAGCCGTATCATTGTCCTTATTGGTAATACCAACATCCGCCACCTCTCGGTTGCTGTAATTCGCATCTGTACTAACAGCAGCAGCCGTGACAATTTTGTACTCAATATCGCCGTCAGCAATACTGTCATTAACTCCAGTTACTGTCACCGGTTGCGGCACATTCCAGCTAGCCGGAGTGAATGTTATACTGTTAGTTGAAACTGTTCCTTCCGCAACATTGGAACTATTCAAACCGATAGTCACATCAGCAGTCGGCTGAGTATTCAAAATCACAGTAAAGTCAGTCTTAGTGCCATCTTCGCCCGTAGTCAAGCCCGCCGTCGGATTCACCGTAATTCCCGGAGTTTCATTGTCACTGTTAGTGACGGCGACATCATCAGGATCGAGGTTATTGTAATTAGCATCGGTACTGACAGCAGCAGCCGTGACTATTTTGTAAGGTTGAGGGCCATCAGCTACTAAATCGTCAACACCACTCACCGTGATTGGTTGTGGTTGATCGTAGTTAGCAGAAGTGAAAGTTAAGCTATTAGTTGAAACGGTTCCTTCTGCAACATTGGAACTGCTCAAACCGAAAGTAACATCAGCAGTTGGTTGAGAGTTGAGTTTGACAGTGAAGGTAGCAGTGCCACCGACTTCACTTGTACTTAATGCTGTTGGGTTAACAGTAAAGCCAGCTTTGTCATCATTAGTAATAGTTGTGGTAGCGGTAGCAGTGGTAATTGTCGGTGTTACGCCTGGGCTGGTGGGATTGGACAGGGTGACGGCAATGGTTTCGTCGGGTTCAACTAGGGTGTCGCCTAATACATCGAGAGTAATGGTTTTGGATGTTTCACCAGCCGCAAAATTAATTGTGCCAGTAGCAGTAGTTGCCCCTGAAGTGCCGCCGATGTTGTTATAATCGCTGACGTTTGTAGCTGTTCCTCCTATTGCATAATTGACGCTACTTGCCCCGCCTGTGTTGCCGCTGCGAGTCGCGGTGAAAGTCAGAGGAGTTGTGTCGCTATTACCTTCGGGAATGCTGGGAGTACCGGCGGCAATGGCATAAGAAACAGTACCGTTGGCTGCAATAGTTAATGTTGTTTGTTTTGTTGTACCTGCAACGCCTCCGGTGATTGTGCCAAAGTTGAGAATTGCGGTTTCGGCGTTTTCCGGGAGATTGTCGGGTTTGATAGTAACTGCAACATTCTGGGTGAGTGCGGCACCTGTTGCACCTGCGGGGAATGTAATTGAGGTAGGTAAAAAGGTGTAGTCTGAATTTTCGGTGGCTGTGCTGCTAGGGTCGATCGCAATTGGTACAACTACATCGCCCAAGGGAGTGTCGCCACTGATGGTGACGGGAATCTCAACTGCGGTGTCTGTGGTTCCTTCTGTACCGCTGTATGTTGCAGTACCAAAATTAACTGTATTGGGTGTATTTAGCAGCACCGAAACGTTATCGGAACCGTTATTTGTTACTGCCAAATCCGGGAGAGTATCAGCATTAAAGTTGCCGGCAATAATGGAATATGGATCTGTGCCCGCAGCAAAGTTAATGGGGGCACTAAAACCGCCAGTACCGTTACCAACTAAAATTGCAGCGCCGCTGCTGCTTCTTACTGCTAAGTCAAGTTTGCCGTCTCCGCTAAAGTCATTCGCAACAATGCCTTCCAGCCCTGTCCCCGCGCTAAACCCAGTGGCCGCGCCAAAGCCACCAGTGCCATTTCCTAATAGAATTGAGACATTGTTAGAACCGTTGTTAGCTGTGGCTAAGTCGAGGAGATTGTCTCCGTTAAAGTCCCCAGTGGCGATCGAATTTGGATTTATCCCTGCTGCAACATTAGTCGGTGCACCAAATCCGCCCGTACCATTCGCTAAAAAAACAGAAATGGTGTTAGATAAACTATTCGGCACAGCTAAATCGGAAAAAGTATCTCCGTTAAAGTCCCCCACTGTCATGAAAGCGGGAATTGACTGCGCGCTCAAGTTAGTGTTGAAATTCAATGCCCCGCTGCCACTGCTATTTGCCAGCAAAATTGTGACAGTGCCAGAGGGACTGCCAGGGCTTGAATTGACTACTGCTAAGTCTGAAAAGTTGTCGCCGTTAAACTTCCCAACTGCAACCGAGATAGGAGATACTCCTGTAGGATATGGAGTGGGGCTGCCAAAACCGCCCGTACCATTTCCTAAGAAAACGAAAAGGGCGCCACCAGTGCCCCTACCAACTACTGCCAAGTCGGGGAAATTATCATTGTTAAAATTGCCGATCGCGATCGATTGGGGACGTGACACCGCCAAGGTAGGAATAGGCGCGGGATTAAAGCCACCGATGCCATTTCCTAACAGGATAGAAACATTATTAGATCCTTGGTTTGCTACAGCTAAATCGGGTTTGCCGTCGGCGTTAAAATCCCCCGTAGCGATGCCCGCAGGACTTGTCCCCGCACCAAAATTAGTTGCCGCACCAAAACTATTCAAAACGTACTCGTAACCTGCCAATACTTCGGCTGCAAATATTAGCGGTGTTTTGATTTCTCCGCTGCTGATTTCCAGTTCCCAGTCCCCGCCCTTTGCTACACTTCCCGTGAGGTTTTGCGAAGCTGCAACACTAGCGCCGGTTAACTCACTCAGGCGTTTTATAAATGCTTTACCTGTCTCGCCTGCTGCTACGTTGCACCCGTACAAAAGAATGTGAGGTCGATTGTTGGGGATTGAGTCGGTTCGTGGCGAAAACCACTGCTGTAGATCATGCCGATCGCCCTCAATATCATCTAAACTCAAGCTACCGCCGCCCAATTGCAAGCTGCCGGGAGCACCGTGAGAAACTATGTGAATGCTGTCAATACTGGTTCGATCGCGTAAAACTTCAGTAATTTGGGCGATCGCATCTTGATTCCCATCCAAAACCACTACTTCCGTACCCGGTTTTACCCCGGCAATCAAACTTTGATAATTTGGTACTTGAGTGTCGATAAAGGCGATCGCACTTACTGAAACTCGATTATTTAATTTCGGCATAATACACCTGACTCGGGTAAAAAAGACAACAATTCCCCGGTTTCGCGACTTGCATCCGAAACTCTTTTTGAAGCTTGTAGCAACCATAACAGTTGTTTCAGAGAAAACATATAAATTTTTCTCCATATAAACACTTAGTTATTAAAGCTTTGATAAAGATACAAAAATTAATTAAGTAATATTGCGTACTATCCAGCACGAAGTTGATAATTCTACACAAAATCAATGAGTTGCCAGTGTAATTATATCTAAGTATTAATATCGTCTTTTTGATAGATATGTGCGATCGGGGCGGGTTTATGAGATTATGGGTCTTAGGCAATTATTTCTCGTAAAACCCGCCCCTACAAGTTATTCGTTAGAATATTTAAGGGCGATCGTAAATGAAATGCACAAGGGCGATCCGGTGCTTTATTTCTGAGCTAAAATTGCATCATAATCGCCATGAGTCCCTATCCAAAACCAGATAATACCTTCAGGTTTCTCAACTCCCAGAGCTCGGTAACTATCGCCTACTCGCACCGATTGCAATTGCTTTCGCCTGCCAACTTTTTTTTAAATGCAGTGAAGGATGATACGGATCGACTTTTAGTAATTGTAATTTTTATCAGCTAAGGCTTGTATTTCTTTAGGTAGCTGGCGATAGCACTGCCAAAAACGCGGTAAAGTCAGATGTTTCATAACACTTTAGTCAATCCCGCTTCATACTCTGCATCAACTTCATCAAGTAGCGCATCTAACCGCCCATCCTCCAAATCCTCTTCAATTTGCCGGTCCCAAACTTGTTGGCGATACTCTATCAGCCAAGCCGTTAGCTCCGATAGTTCCTTAACCGACAAATTCATAATTGCTGTTTCAAGTTCTTTAACGCTCATACATTTTGCCACATTATGATATTATTAATATAGCAAATTATTTGCACTTAAATTCAACTCCCATCAATCCCTGCCAAAATCCTCTCAGCATCCCCGCACAAAGCATCGTGACAGCAACCGTTACTCGCCAACAATCCCCCCCACTGACTCACATCTCCCCGGTTGTACTGCAAAGCAGAACCATCAAAACGAGTAAATCGACCGCCCGCCTCAGTCAAAATTAATTCCGGTGCCGCCAAATCCCAATCCTTCGGTGCAGACTTCCCCGAAAGCGCAATATAAACATCAGCTTTTTGTTCCACAATTGTCGCAATTTTGCAGCCGATACTTCCCACAGCTAGTTGATTTTGACAAGGGAGTTTTTGTAACAATTGATTAAAGCGATCGTCCCGGTGACTGCGGCTGGTTACTATAGATAAATCTGCCACTACATTGCGCGCAGAAACCTGCAATTTCACCGCAGAACCCCCGCGACTTTCCCCAAAAGTACCAGCATCTCGAATTGCGTAATAAATCTTTTGCTGTTGCGGCCAAGCGACAACTGCCAATACCGGTCTTCCATGATATGCTAAAGCAATGTGAACGGCAAATTCGCCTGTCCTGTCAATAAAATCGCGCGTTCCATCCAAAGGGTCAATAATCCAAACCCAATCTTGAGTTAAGGCAACTTTCCCGTTTTTTTCTAAATAAGCTTTGTAAGTTTCTTCGCTGAGATAACCAAATTCTGCATTCCCTAAAACAGACTGCAATTCATCTAAAATGTAAGAATTAACAGCGACATCGGCCGCCGTAACTGGGCCGTCTTTTTTCTCTTGAATGTCGAGGTTGGGAGTCTGGGAATCGGGGCGATAGTAGGATTGCAAAATATCTGTCGCACCCCAAGCCACCGCCCGCGCAATTTCGCTTAATTCTTCAAGATTTTTCATTTTTTCAACCGTAGATGAACGCTGATAAACGCAGATATAGCCTTTTTAACTCTCATATGAGGTACTATCCAGGATAGGGCATAGGGCATAGGGCATAGGCCAAACCGGGCATAGGGCATAGGGCTATCCTCACCACGCTTGAGAACCGCGATAGATGTTCGTGTTTGCAAGTTGTCAACTGTCAACTGACAACTGTCAACTGACAACTACCAATTAATATGAGGATATTTCCATTCATAATAATTGGGAAACACAAAATTAGTAAACGACACCGAAATACTCACTTCCAGCGATTTTACATGATGCCACCAACCCACAGGAATAAATATAACTTCTCCCGGTTCTAAAATTACCTCAATAATTTTAGCATCTCTGTAAAGCGGATATTTGTCATAGTCGGGATTCTCGCCATCAACCTTGCTAAAAACTCCGACATAATTGTAAAGCAGAGGCGTTTGTTGCGGAGAAATCAATTTAATCAGTTTGCGTCCCGATACCTGTGCTAAAACTAAGTTAACTGGGTCGTGATGCAGCGGCGTAATTGTACCCTTCGGGCCGAACCAAAAGAAAACTCTGCCTTTTGTATCGCCGGGATTGAGGTATTCTGGGAAAATCTCAAAGTCGTTAAATAGCGATTTAAATTCTTCTCTTTCCAGAGTTTGATTGTTAGCAACCATGTAGCAGTCGTTGCTGGGCCCACCGTTGACGACCCTATCTACATACTCGCGGAAGAAAACGATTTTTTTGTGGTTGTGTACCTTAATTTCGTAATCCGGGTCTGAGTTGCGGTTGGCTTGAATTTCTACCTCTGCATCTCCGTATTTTTGCTGCAAATACTCCGGTGTCCACAACTGTAATGCTTTCCAGTTGTGCATGATGTTGGTAATAATTACGGGAGTATTTTTAGCGTAGTAATTTTCTAAAAAATACTCTCTGGAAAGGCTGCTTTTGCGTTCGATTGTGCCAAACTTGGAAGAGAGTGCGGCTAATTGATTGTTGATGTTGAGTTGCGATTCCAGTTTCTGCAATAGCTGTACGTAATGGCTACCTGCTTGGAAGTACGGATGAGATGATATTTCGGTAACTTCTGCAGTTGCTGTTTCGGCATCTATGCCTGTATTTACTAGGGCTTGAATGATTTCTGCGTCTGCTTTATTTAATAATTTGTTGGCCGCTACCCACTGTTTCAAGTTGTCGGGGACTTCTGGTTTGCTTGGCGCTGCTGTGAGTAGGTTTGGTAAGTTTTGCGTCAGCCATTCTAGATTAACCTGTTGTTCTTCGGTTAGGGTAATCCGCAAGGGGGGAAGTGTGATGCTTAGGGGTTGAGTTTCAGCCATGATTTGAGTGTTTTGTTTTGGGGTAGTTTTGTTTTGCTTGCAGGTGTTTTACTAATATAGCAATCTTGTTTGATTTGTGGATTTTTTGGGCGAACCGCGAAGACGCAAAGGGCGCGAAGGAAGAAAGGAGAGGGTTGATATGATTATTTTAGCTTAACAAGTGTTGTCTGTTTCTGTTTTCTGGGTGCGATCGCTTTTTTCCGGATATTTGGGTTATTTTAAAGTTAAGGTTGAATGTTTTTTATCCATTGACGGGTTCCGAAAGTTTTGCAGGAATTGGAAGCTATTTTGGCGGCTGCCGTGAGGGCATTTGTAAAGTTGTCTTGTAAAATATGGTGACAGAAAGCGCCGTGAAAAATGTCGCCTGCGCCTAAGGTGTCTGCGGCTTGGATTTGAGGCACTTCTAAACTGCCGAAACTGCCTTTACTGAGGTATTTAATCGGTTTTTCGCCGCGCGTGATGGCAATGTGGGGAATTCCGGCTGCTGAGAGGTAAGCAAAGACTTGTTCTGATTTTTTGCAGTCGGGCGGATGAAAGTTATCGGAACATACGGCCCATTTAACGAAGGGTAAGATTTCTGTTAATCCTGGTTTCCAACTGCCGCCATCGAGGACGATGGGAATGTTTTTTGATTGGGCGAGTTCAGCGATTTCTTGGCTGGCTGGAATTTGGTGTCCGTCAAACAGTATGATATTAACTGATGTTAAAATGTCCTGGTTAATTGTTTGACTGTCAACTTGCGATTTCGTAGCATTGATGGAAATTACCGATCGATCGCCCGTTGCTTCAGTTACAATAATCGAAGAAACTGGCGGAGAGTGCGAGATCCCTGGTTGCAAATCGATTATCCTGACATTATACTCGGCTAAGTCTGCACGGATCAATTGGGCGATCGCGCCACTGCCCAAAACCCCCGCCAACACCGACGCATTCCCCAAACAGCTAAAAGTCACCGCAGCATTTGTCGCCGGCCCGCCCGCAGCAATGGTACAATCAGCAGCAACAACTTTCTGATTTTCACCCGGAGGCTTCTCGGCTAAATAAACTAAATCTAAAGTCGCCAATCCCAAAAATAATCCAGTTTTCATATCCGCATTAATCCGCGTACATCTGCGGTTAAAAACAAAAAAATCTCCTAATGCAGCCAAATCCTAACACAGGAACACTTTACATTGTCGGAACCCCAATCGGCAACCTCGAAGACATGACATATCGCGCTATCCGAATTTTACAAACAGTAGATTTCATCGCCGCCGAAGACACCCGCCACACAGGCAAACTTTTACACCACTTTCAAATCAAAACACCCCAAATCAGCTATCACGAACACAACCAACAGCAGCGACTCCCCGAATTAATCGACAAACTGCAGTTAGGAAAAAGTATCGCCATTGTAACCGACGCTGGAATGCCTGGAATTTCCGACCCCGGATACGAATTAGTCAAAGCCTGCGCCGATGCTAACATTAACATTATTCCAATTCCCGGCCCCAGCGCCTGCATAGTCGGGATAAGTGCATCGGGATTACCTACAGACAGATTTGTATTTGAAGGATTTTTGCCCGCCAAAGGTCAAGAACGCCAGCGGAGTTTAGAAGCTTTGCAAATAGAATCCCGCACTATTATCTTATACGAATCTCCCCACCGGTTGCGGCAAACTTTACAAGATTTAGCAAATACCTTGGGAACCGACAGACACATTGTGCTGGCGAGAGAGTTAACTAAAATGCACGAAGAGTTTTGGCGTGGTA
Source organism: Microcoleus sp. CZ3-B2 (assembly GCF_036705055.1). NCBI lineage: Bacteria > Bacillati > Cyanobacteriota > Cyanophyceae > Oscillatoriales > Microcoleaceae > Microcoleus > Microcoleus sp. CZ3-B2. Next base: position 17,691 of record NZ_JAUBTN010000022.1, read on the forward strand.
ATATCGAAAGTGCGATCGAACTTTACACCGCACGCGAACCCCAGGGAGAATTTACCCTCGTAATTGGCGGCCTGCAAACAGACGCACCAATTTTCTCCGAAGACGCCATCAAAGCCGAATTACAAACATTAATAGCAGAAGGCATCAGCCGTTCCCAAGCCAGCCGCCAACTCGCCCAACAAACATCCCTCCCCCGCCGCCAAATCTACCAACTCGCCCTCACAATTGGCGACAACGAATCACTAGAATAACCCTCCTTTCTTCTCCCCCTCTCCCACTCTCCCCGTCTCCCCCTCTCCCACTCTCCCCCTCTCCCACTCTCCCCCTCTCCCCCTCTCCCCCTCTCCTCAGCGCCCTCTGCGGTAAAAAAAGAAACTCAATAATCACACTAATAATTCTATGGTACGCGGAAACTACGATCGCCAAAAACCCTACTTACGCAACCCCCACATCAACAAACCAATCGCCGAAATCTATGCAGACTTAGATGCCTTTAGCTGGGAGATATTTGAAGACCAACCCCACCGCTTCGATACCGTCAGTTTCTACGTCTTGCTTCCCCCGCTATTTTACGAAGGAAAATTCATCAAAGGAATTTACTTAAGCGAAGGAGTCGAACTAATCAACAAACTATTTCCCCAACTTTCCTCAGTATTTTTATCCTTCACCTATTCCCCCGGAATCTCCTATTCCTGGGCCCCTGTCGCCGACGCATACTCTAGTTTATACAAAAACCCGCAGCGAGATAAATGGTTTCGCGAAACTTATCCAAATCGCGCCAACAAACCAATCGTACCACTACAAGACACCGACTTCATCAACGAATACTTAATTTCCCCCCGCAACGTCCCCAGCAAAGACATCGACTTGCTAGCCGTCGCCCGAATTTCCGAAGAAAAGAATTTACCAACGATTGCTAAAGCCTTAAAAATTTACCGCCAAAAATATCCGCAAAAACCCATAAAATTAACAGTTGTCAGCGGTCACGACTTTGATGTTAATAACCTAAATACTCTCGACGAACTCGCCTTAAAAGAATGGCACCAAGTAGAGCAAATTTTAGGCAATCCCTTCGACTATATCAACTTACTGCCGAGAGTTGACTACTACAGCGAAATGCCTGTATATTATTCGCGCGCCCAAGCCTTCGTCCTCGGTTCCCTCCTCGAAGGAAAAAATCGGGGAATTACCGAAGCAATGAGTTGCAACGTACCAGTAATTTGTTTTGAAGAATTCAACCAATACGCCAGAGGAAACTCGCCAGTTTTCCCGGAAGGTGCGGGACTTTACGCCAAATTTGACCCGGAATCCTTAGCCGATACTATTCATACAGTATTGGAAAATCAAACCGAATTTAAACCGCGATATCAGTATTTAAAGCATTGCGGCCGCAAGAACTTTTTTAACACTTGTATAGATAGTTTTCCTTACTATCAGCACAACATTCCCGACTACAAACCGGGAGAAGCATTTAAGAATTTGTGGCTGGATTTGGCGGTACAGCAAAATTATCAAATTAGTTTGGATAGTTTTTTGTACGGAGGTTCTCCCCTGTCTCATATTCGCGGCATAAATACGATTCAGCAAAATCTCGGTGAGTTAACTAAGTTTCAATGACAGATAATTCGGAATGATTAAACCGCAGAGGCCACAGAGGACACAGAGGAAGAGAAGAGGGAGATGAATAATTCTGATGTCAAGGGATTTGAGATTAGTCTTCATAGCCAGGAATTTCGCTAAAGGGCTTGTGGAATTCATTCCCTAGCGACTGGTAGGTGGTCGGCTTCTGTTGACACTAATGCCCTATTCCCTATGGCAATATCCTCAAAAATCTTACTTGCTAAAACTCTTGCTAAATTCACAGGAACAGCATTCCCGACCATTTTGTATCCATCCGCAATATACTTGTACTTGAAGATAAACTCATCCGGGAAAGTCTGAACTCTCGCACACTCTCGCACCGAAAGCCTGCGGTAAGGTTGAGGGGAATTGGGGTCAAAAATGCGCTTATCTTTGCCAACCAAAATCATTTTACTAGCTTGAGGGTGCAGAGGTGCGTGTCGGCCGCCCGCCTGAATTGTAAAGGAAGGTTCGCCCCAACTTCTAACTCGATTGCGCGACATATAAATGCTCGAAAACCCCAAATCTGCACATTCGTGATTCGCGACAGCATCGTGATAATTATCTACTTTACCCTTAACTGACATTGGGGCGATCGCCTTTAAGTCAAAAATCGCATCTTCCAGCGTCAAAACATCCGTTCCAGATTTGGGAAACTCAAAACCAAAACCCAGATTTTCCCGATAACCGACAACAATTACCCTTTGTCTATCTTGCGGTACACCAAAACTTTTAGCATTCACCAACTGGAACGAAACTCGATACCCGATCGCCTCAAACTGCGATAATATATAAGTGAAAGCATCACGATTTCTAGGCGCTAAAATACCCCTAACATTCTCAGCCAAGAAAAACAAAGGCTGCTTGTCCCGCACAATTCTGATATACTCCCAAAAAAGCTGACCCCGACAATCATCAATCCCGCGTTTCGCACCCGCCGCACTCCAACTTTGACAAGGAGGCCCGCCGATAATCCCAATACAGTCGGGAATTTCATCAGAATTAATTTTTCTGATATCTCTGCGGTCTAAAATAGTTTCAGGATGATTGAAATTATACGTATCCCAAATAGACTTATCATATTCATTCGCCCAAACCGGATTAAACCCAGCCAACCGAAAACCCAAATCCAACCCACCACAACCCGAAAACAGAGAAATAATATCCAAAGCCACCTTTTCTCACCCGCAACAAATTACAATAAATCAATTATAAACATCTCTTTCCTCTCTCCCTCTGCGCCCTCTGCGCCCTCTGCGGTTAATAAAAAAAATATAATTCACACACAAACAGAATTTATCATCCTCAATGAATGCAAACTCCATCCTCCAATCTTACCAACACTTCGGCGTACACCTCGGCCTAGAAAGAATCCAACAACTCCTCCAAAAACTAGACAACCCCCACCAAAAAGTCCCCATTATCCACATTGCCGGCACAAATGGCAAAGGTTCCGTTTGCGCTTATCTCTCATCCGTATTAGCAGAAGCAGGCTATCGAGTCGGGCGCTACACATCCCCGCACCTAATCGATTGGACAGAAAGAATTTGTATCAATCAAAAACCAATTTCTACAATAGCATTGCAACAGTGTCTAGAACAAGTTGTCAGCGCTGCAGAAGGTAACACAGAAAATCCCACTCAATTTGAAATCATCACCGCTGCAGCTTGGCTGTATTTCGCCGAACAAAAAGCAGATATTGCCGTGATAGAAACAGGATTGGGCGGTAGATTAGACGCGACTAATGTTTGCGAAACTCCCCTTGTCAGTGTCATTACTTCTATCAGCCTCGACCACTGGCAAATCCTCGGCCCTACTGTCGCCGATATTGCTGGGGAAAAAGCCGGAATTATCAAATCAAAGTGTCCGGTAGTTGTCGGAGAATTGCCAGAATCTGCTAGAATAGTAGTAGAAAAACGCATTCAAGAATTAGACTGTCCGGCAATTTGGGTAAAACCAGCGGTAGATTTAGGAGAAGGATTTGCAGAATATCAGTTAAGTCAAAATTCGGTTAAAATAAAATATCAATTGCCATTGTTGGGACAAATTCAATTAATGAATTCGGCGATCGCCCTTGCAACTCTTCACACCCTCCAAAACCTAGGATGGCAAATCTCCCCCACCGCCATCGCCGACGGAATCGCCAAAACCCAATGGCCCGGAAGACTTCAGCAAACTACCTGGAAAAATCAGAAAATATTAATAGATGGAGCTCACAACCCCGCTGCTGCGATCGCCCTGCGCGAATACGTAGATCATCTTACCAGTTCCCCGTCCCCGATTAACTGGGTAATCGGCATTTTGGCGACGAAAGACTGCGATGATATTTTACAAGCTTTACTCAAAAAGGGCGATCGGCTTTACCTAGTTCCGGTATCAGATCAAAACTCATCATCCCCCGCAGAATTAGCCGCCCTCGCTCAAATTATCTGCCCCAAATTAACTGTTTGTCAAGCCTTCCCAGACTTAACAACAGCCTTAGATGCTGCAGTTGCAGGCGACAATTTAACAGTCCTTTGCGGTTCCCTGTATCTCGTCGGCTACTTTCTGCAACAACAACAATCCCAATTTTAAACGCATCAGAATTGCGTTTCTTCCTCTGTAAAAATAGGAGGCCACAGTTCCGAAACGGGCAATTCCCAACCGGGAAAAAGTTCTGCTACTGTTAAGATATCGCCATTTCCTAAAACAGTGGGTTCGCCTGTAGATCGATAAATAGTTACTGTTACTTCATCAGGATCGATCAGAATTCCGACAACCGCCCCCAACTCGATAAACTTCAAAACCTTGGTTTCTATCGGCTTAATGCGATCGCTCTGAGATTTAATCTCAACCACCAAATCGGGGACAAGTTCACCAAAATAACGCGGACTTTGGCGCAATCGGGCGGCGCGCACAAAAGAAACATCCGGTGCTTTGACATTCGTATCCGGCATAATGAAACCGCCTGCGGAGTCAAACACTCTCCCCAAGCGACGGGGATTTATCCAAGCGAAAAGAAAGGCGATCAGACGGCTACTGATTTCACTGGATACGATGTCTGATGGCCCCATAATTGAAAGTCTCCCGTCTTCTAGTTCAATTTTGTAATCTAAACCAGCTTCGGAAAAAAGGGTTTGAACTTGGTTTAAATCTTTGAGTGTCATCGCTGGCATAAGAATTTTCTCCTATTCCGATCGGAGCTTTGATTTTAACACAAGTCAAATTTATGAATATTTGAGGGATTTAGGCTATTTTTCTATAAATCATCAATCAAGCTGCATTCAGAAAGGCGATCGCACGGGATAAATAAACCCGGCTGCTGGGATGAGCGATCGTTCTTACTTATTTATCGATAAACATTTACCTCTAAAACAGTCGAGATTGACTTGTCCAGAGTTATCCTCCGACTCCGCCTTGTGAAAAAGCGGTAATTTCATCATTCGATAATAAGTTAAAAGCTTATATATATGGCGGCACGGATTCCCATTATTTAATAATACGTCAAGTGGCAGCAAAAAGCAAGGGGCGATCGCAAAAAAGATTAATGCCAAATGCCAAATATCAAATTTTTGTTACAATACAAGTTAGTTTGGAAAAATTTAGAGATAGAAGTTTATGAGCAGCCTTATATCGGTGCAAACGCTAATTGAATATATACAAGCTTTGCCAGCCCAAGAGCAAACTTTACTATTTGAGGAGCTTTTCAGGCGAAACATAATCAAGCAGCGTCAGGAAAACATCGATTCTACAGTCAAGGTAGCTCTTGACTCGCCGAGCTGGTCAGCACGAGAAAAGTTTCCAAACACGGAAAAACTTTATGACGCGCTTATCAAAGCAGACCCGCTTATCATGGCAGAAAGAGAAAAGTCGCGCCAGGAAAACACCGAGCATACAGTCAAGACAAAAACACTCTTAACAGGTAACGCTACCTGCGACATTCGCGCAGCCGATCGCACTAACTTTGGGGGCGACCTCGACAGCTCAACTGCTCACATAATCATTAAAAACGAATCAGACAAAACCGTCAGTGCAGCGTTGCTGGGATGGCCCGAATGTAAAGCTTTTGGCGAGACGCGATCGCAAGCACTGCAAAACCTTCACGATTTAGTAAATGCCCAGCTAGCCGAAGCAGAAATCGTCTCTGTCAAACTCACTTCTAGTCGATCGAACAATCCTTGGGTGAGGTTAGCTGGTAAGTATGAAAACGATCCGCAATACGATGAGGTATTGGCACACATAGAAGAATATCGCCGCGAACTCGATGCAGAAACCGAAGCTTATTACAGTCAAATTGACGCTGCGGTTGAGACAAAATGAGCCGATACATACTTGATACGGATTGTTTCTCCCTTTGGCAACAGAATCATCCAATGATGGTGCAGCGGGTCGAGGTTAACCCAAAAAATCTTGCTTTAACTATTGTAACAGTAGAGGAAGTAATTCGCGGCAGGTTCAAGGTTATTAAAAACGCTTCTGAATCTTCGCAAGCAGACAAATTAGTATGGGCTTATACCAAGCTATGGGATACATTAGATGATTTCAGACTTCTAAACATTCTGAAATTTGACCAGAATGCTTTCACTATTTACACTGATTTCCGCCGTCAAAGAATACGCATCGGCACGCAAGATTTGCGAATTGCTGCTATTGTACTTGCTAATAATGCTATCCTCGTTACGCGCAACTACCGAGATTTTTCGCAAGTCCCCGATTTAGTGCAGGAAGACTGGACAATTCAACCTTAAAAGCAAGGGGCGATCGCAAAAAATAATGCCGCCCCAGCTTCAATTAAAAACTACCTTTGATCCCAAGCCGTCGCCGCATCACTCACAGCTTGTTCCACGGATTTTTCCCCCAACATCGCCGCCTGCAAATTGTCATAAATCGCCTTTTGCAACTTCTTAACATCCTTGAGAGGGGGAATTAACAACTCAGCTTTCGCCAAGCCAGAAGCACTGACAATCCTAGCTCGATCGCTCGGAGCAGCATCAGCCGGAACACTCTTAAAATAAGAGTCCTGCAAAGCCTCAACCGTAGAAGGCAAAACATTAGCAACCTTCGCAAAAGCCAACTGATTTTGAGAATTTGTCACGAACAAAGCAAACTTCACAGCATCATCAGGGCGCTTGCTGTCGCGAGGTACAACCAAATTCATCACCGCCACAGTCTTCTTGCCTGTTTCCCCCGTAATTTGAGGCGCAGCAGACGAGACAGCACCAATACTCGGAGCATTCTCAGCGATCGCCTTTAAAAACTGCGGCCCAGAACCCAACAAAGCAGTTTCTCCAGCTTGATAAAGCTCGATCGCCCTGCGATGTCCCTGCACCAAAACATCCTGCGGCAAAAGTCCGCCCTTGTACAAATCCACCCAATACTGAAAAACAGCCTTCCCCTTATCAGTATTAAAAGCAGCCTTACCTTTAGCATCAACCAAAGGCACACCCATCTGCACAAAAGATTGCAAAACCTCCGACGAATCTTCCGGTACAAAAGTCGCAAAAAAAGCAAATTTACCAGTCTTCTCCTTCACCTGTTTCGCCACAGACGCCAACTCAGCATAGGTAGCGGGAGGCTTAGCAATTCCAGCTTTTTTAAACAACTCCGTATTGTAAATTGTCACCCCAGTTGTCAGATACCAAGGAATCCCAAAAGTCTTGCCATCAAGTACGCTAGCTTTCCAGATATTCGGCAGATAGAGCGATCGCACTTGCTCCGAAATTCGAGAGTCCAAATCCAGCCAAGCATTGCGCCCCGCCAACAGCGAAGCAAAATCAGGATTCAGGTTCACCACATCCGGCGCAGTTTTCGCCGAAACAGCACCCAAAATCTTACTTTCCATCGCCGACCAAGGGACATCCACCCAACGCACCTTCACGCCCGGATTTTTGGCTTCAAAATCAGCGATCGTCTGATTGAAATACTCAGTAAACTGAGGTTGAAGCTGCATAGTCCAGAACTCGATTTCGTTAGCATTCTTAGTTTGGGAATTAACAGCAGGCTTGCTGCAGCTCACCACCGCAGCCAGCAGCAGCCCCACCAGCCCAAAAACAGCAAACAGTTGCCAAGATTTACGCTTCATAGAATTTAATTTCAGAATCATGGGAACCGTTAGAGAAAAAAAAGCACAGCCCGCCGAGAAAACCAGAGAGTCAAGTTCTAGTCTTGGTTGCGCCAGAGTCCTGCGAGGGAGAGAGTCGGTTTTGCAGCCGCACCGGCAGGTTTTCGGTCGATCGAGCTGAAAATTGTTGACATTCGCCGGAGAATAGCTATTGTCAAGTAAATTGGATAGCATAAAATCGGAACTAGCGATCGCGCAACCAAGACCCTGCAGCGCAGCACCGCCAACGGCACTGCGAACACCGAGATTACAGCAGGCGGGTTGGAAATACATACCAGGTTTCAAACAGAAAGTCAGTCTAGGCCAGCAATCCAAACCCGCCGGCCGATGGGTCATTCCTAATTGAAAATCCCAAATGGTATCACCCTCCAACAGCCCAAGGCTGAGTCAGGCTGGCCAACCACAAAATAAACAAATAGCAACTACCGGCGACCCAATCACATGGTTAACTTTTTCAAAGGTCTACTTTCCCAACGCCAGCCAGGAATCGGGATCGAAATAGCCCCAGACCGCATCAACATCATTCAGCTCGAAAAGAAAGCTCAGGCATTAAAATTAGGTATCCTAGCCTCAATAGAAGTACCAGAAGACATAATACAAGAAGGGCAAATAGTCGATCCGCCCGGAATGGCAGAACTCATCCGGTCAGTCCTCGCCGAAAACAAAATCAAAGCCAAGAAAGTAGCCACAGCCATTCCCGGCCGCGAAGCCGTCATCCGCTTAATTCCAGTTCCCGCAGAACTCAACGAAGAAGAACTGCGGGATTACATGAACGCAGAAGCAGGGCTGTACTTGCCGTTTCCCAGAGAAGACGCCGACGTAGACTATCAAAAAATCGGCCTATTTGTAGATGACGACGGCGTAGAAAAAGTGCAAGTGGTATTAGTAGCTACCCGCAGAGAAGTTACCGACACATACATCGAAACCTTCAAAGAAGCCGGACTGATCATAGACGTGCTAGAAGTAACCAGCTTTGCCCTGATTCGCACCCTCAAAGACCAACTGCAACAATTTTCATCCCAAGAAGCCGCCGTCCTCACAGACATAGAATTTGACAGTACCGAATTAGCTATAGTAGTGGACGGCATACCACAATTTAACCGTACCATCCCCATCGGCACCTACCAAATCCAGACCGCCCTCAACCAAGCCATGAATCTGCCCCCAACCAGAGACACCACCGAACTGCAAGGCATGACCCTGCCAGTAACGGATACAATGGGCGCATCGGGAGACGCCAATCCAGGCACAAATGCCATGATTAAAGTATTGGGAGAACTAGCAGACGAACTGCGCCGCTCAGTAGACTTTTACCTCAACCAGAGCGAAGAACTCGAAGTAGCGCAACTGCTGCTAGCAGGCCCCGGAGCCGCGATCGGCAAACTCGACGAATTTTTCATGCAGAGATTAAGTTTGCCCGCATCCCAAGTCGATCCCATCGAAACCCTAGGACTCGAAATCAGCCAAGAAATTACCCCAGAACAGCGAGCAGGCTTAGGAGTAGCCCTAGGCTTAGGACTCAGGGAGGTGCTCTAACCTAACAGTTTTAGATAATAGTAGAAAAACAGATTTGAGAATTTTAGGCAAAAGCTTCCTCCGAAAAAAGAAGACCCCTGATGCAGAAGGTAAAATATTGGAGGTAAAAGGTAAAAAGTAAAAGGTAGAATATCTGAGATAGAAGCAGCCAATTCCTGCGGAAAAAGGCAGAAAATTGTTTCCTTATTCCCTAAATAAACCCTTAACTTGTACCGATAATCTGGCGCTCACTCTAAAATCTAAAATTTCACATTTAAAGCAACCGCCCTCACAGTTAAGACGTTCTTAATTGCTCAAACCTCAGCCGTCGATTGCCACCAAAACTCCCTCGCGCCGATCGCTAAAGCCTTCCTCCGACCTTCTTTTTTCTGCCTTGTTTTTTCTGCCTTCTTCCTGATAACTGATAACTGAGAACGTTCGCTCGCGGAGAACAGCACCAATAACTAATGACCAATAACTAATGACCAATAACTAATGACCAATAACTAATGACCAATGACTAATGACTTCTTCCTTCAGTTATAAAATCGAGTGAAGCCATGTACAGCCTAGATATTAATTTTCTCAACGATCGCCCGGACTACAAACCAGTCACAGCAGCCAAAAGCTCAGCTAAAAGAAGTTCCGGTGGAGCCAAAGACCAACTGCCCCTCATAGGGGCGCTGCTGTTTGCCTTCGGCCTCAACGCCGCAGTCATGGGCGCCTGGTGGTGGGCGACCAACGAAAACACCGGCTTAGCCACAGAACAAGCAACCATCGACCAAGAACTGGCAAAATTAAACACTCAAGCCAGCGCCATCAAAGCCATCAACGCCGAAACCGACAAAATTACCGTCGAATACAAAGCATTAGCCGGAGTATTCGACCAAATTAAACCCTGGTCGGCCATGCTGCAAGACATCAGCGCCAGCACCCCCGCCGGAGTGCAAATTTCCAAAATCGAGCAAATCGACCCAAGTCCCGCCCCCGTTGCAGCACCCCCACCGCCGGCAGCAACTCCCGCCGCCTCCCCAGGGGCGAGTCCGTCTCCGGGGGCCACTCCCCCAGCCAGCCCCACCCCAGTGGCTGCTCCCACCCCCGTCGTCCCGCCCCAAACTGCAAAAGTACAAATTTCAGGGATAGCAAGTACCTTTGCTCAAGTTAACGACTTTATTCTGCTAGTCCAGCGCTCTCCTTTCTTCCTCGACACCGATACCAAACTGGTAGCGGCCACATTAAAAAACAACCCCACACAATTACAAGTACGCAACCCAAGCGCATCAGCAGCAGAACTTCCCAAACTCCGACCAGTGGTGGAATATAAAATTGAAACCACACTCAGCCCGACTGGAGCCTCCGAGTTGCTCTCCGAACTGCGGAACAAGCAAGCAGACGGACTAGCAATACGGATAGAAACACTTCAAGAAAAAGGAATACTAGAATCACAAAAAGGAGAAGTGAAAAAACCATGACAGCAGCAAACGAGTTTATTCCCAGCGGAGCAGAAGAGACAGGGGGTAAGGAAATATTCGGCATTAAGCTGACACCCCAAATCCAAGCCATAGGCATCGCGGTTCTCGGCCTCGGCGTGGCCGGCTACCTAGGCTACCAGTTCGTACTCCCAGAATTCCAAAAAAGCGGCGAATTCAAGCAAAAACTGGTAGAAAGCAAGCAAACGCAAGTGCAATTGCAAGCTCAAATTCAAAAAAAGGCAGAAGCAGAAGCCAAGCAAGAAGAAGCAAAACAGCGCCGCGCCCAAGTGACGGCAATGTTTGCGAGCGATGGAAGCGCCAACACCCTGCTGCTTGACATGACCCAACTGGTTAATCGCATCAACGCCGGCGTGCAAGGAGACGACCTCAAGGCTAAAATTACCAAATTTGAGCCGGATATGCCGCCAGCTACAGCAACCGCTGCAGCAGGAGCTCCAGACCCTGATATTCTCAACGATACGTCCTTCGGGCCCTCCCTTGTTGGCAAGCTCAGGCGCAAAAAATATAAGGTAGAGTTTGAAGGCAATTTCGCTCAAACCCGCAATTTTATGCGTAGTTTGGAGTTGATGCAGTCCCTGTTAGTAGTGAGGAATTTGAAATCTGAATTGCTAGCATCAAATCAGGCCATAGAAATCGATTTTTTGAAAGGGAAAATCATCCCAGTAGCTCAGCCGCAAACAAAAATTAAAACGGCTTTTGACTTGTACGCGCTCCTGCCGTTAAAGCAAGAAGAAAAACCGCCAACTCCGGCTCCGATTCCTGCCAAATAGCGCTAGGCGAGCGGATATAGCGGTTTTCAATTTCTGCGAGGTACATGAACTCCTTAATTACATGGCTTATACAGAAGACTCTAGAAAACTGGTTTTTTACCGAAATCAAGATTTTTTTGGCTAGTGTTTTGGTGAAAAACCAGGTTTCGGGGTACTATAGCAATCAGTTTATCTAAGTCGGCTCTTGCTCGGGATATGCGTTACTTTCGCAAAGTCGGGTAACGAGCAATCCCACAAATTCTGCAAGAATTGCTGTAGATAAGTCATAAATTGTCCATTAGGAAAAATTCCATCGCACCTCATTTTTCGCTCGCAAGGCTATATTAGGAACGCAAATTGAATAACTTCAAACATCTGCTAGACTTTTTTCTCTCCAGAAGTGGCGAGGTAAAAAGAGGCGGAGTATCCGGCCCTGCATTACCAGGCTATTCCTGGTAATGCTCGGAACGAACAACAGTTATTTAATTGCTATTCCTTAGCTATTTCAATTCGCTGTTTCGGGAGAAGGTTAAAGGCAAAATGTTGAAGATTGGATTCACAAAAAAAAGATCAAAAAATTTTTTCTGTGAATTTTAAAATGATAGTTTGTGCCTAATTATACCTGTTTTCTTAATTCAAAAAAGCTGAAAACGAGAGAGGTTTCAGTTAGTGCCAAAAGCTCGCTAGTCAAGATTGCGAACAATAAATAACCAAGTGTAGTGGAGGAGAGAACGTGAAACAGCATCTACGGTTAAGTGGTGGAATCTTCAGCAGCGTTGCTGGAATTATAATCGCCCAAGCGCCAGTCTCGGCAGCGCCGACTCAAGTCACAGGAGTGCAAGTAAGTCAAGCCAATAATGGGGTAAATATTGTCCTGGCTACGGAAAAGGGCGATCGCCCGCAAGTTTTCGCCATCAACAGCGGCAATACCTACCAAGCCACAATTACCAACACCAAGCTCCGCTTGTCCCAAGGCAACAGCTTCCGTCAAGATAACCCAGCTCCGGGCATTTCCTCAGTAGAAATCACCCAGATAGAAGCTAACAGCATCCGCGTTGTGGTAGCCGGCACCAACGGAGTTCCCAACGGACAAGTTATGCCCGGACAAGGCCAAAACATCGTCCTCAGCGTTGCCGGACAGGGCGGGACTGTGCAATCTACCCAAGCAGCAGCGCCTGCATTGCCTGCGCTCAACCAAACCCAAGCTTTGCCCCCGCCGCCTCCGGGACTGCCGCTGAACCAAACAGCTCCCCGGCCAGCTCCCCAAATCCGCACCTCGCAAAACGAGCGCGTGCTGCTGCCAAATCCCGAAATTACTATTACTAGGGACGATCGCCCGCCCCTACCAAGCGAAATTCAATCTCAAACCAATCAAGCTGCCCCTTTCCAGTCGCGGGCCGTGCCGCCGCCATTGGGAGATATCTCCGTATCTAACATCGCTCCAGGCGTAGGAAATATTGAGCTGAGTTCGGGAGAACGCATCCCCCGCTTGGTGCTGCGGGATGCCCCAGTACGAGACGTTTTAGCTCTGCTCGCTCGCGCTGCGGGATTGAACATTGCTTTTACAGGCGGCGGGGCGGCGGCGGGTCAACCGGGCCAACCGGCGGCCGCACCGGGAGCAGCAGGAGGCTCCGATGAAGGGCCGAAGATTTCCTTGGACATCGAAAATGAGTCGGTGCAAGATGTTTTCAACTACGTGCTGCGGATCAGCGGACTGCAAGCCAACCGCGTCGGGCGCACGATTTTTGTGGGTTCTAATTTGCCCCTAGACTCGCGCAATATTATCGTTCGGACTCTGCGGCTCAATCAAGTCAGATCTACCGATGCAGCTAACTTTTTGAGCGCTCAAGGTGCAGAAACTCAACTGCCGATTACTCGGGTGACGATTCAAACCGTGGGCCAGGGAAATGCGGCGCGGGATGTGGAAATTCGGGAACCGGATATTAAGGCAATTGGCGCTAAGGACGGCAACGGGCCGCTGTTGCTCAGGGGACTGTCGGTGCTGGCGGATGCCCGACTCAATTCGATCACTTTGGTGGGCGATCCCCGCAAAGTTGATATTGCGGTAGCTTTCTTGACTCAGCTAGATTTGCGCCGCCGTCAAGTGGCTGTCAACGTCAAGGTGATCGATGTCAACTTGCTGGGAGCAAATAACACTAGCAGCAGTTTCTCTTTCGGAATTAATAACAATTTCTTTGTCAATGACAACGGAGCAGCAAGTCTCAATTTTGGCGGCATCAATCCGCCCAGTGGAACTGACCTTACGGGTATCAGCGCTCGGCCCATTGTCGGCAACCGAGACATTCCCACAGAAAACAGGACACCTTTCTACGATCCTAGGGGCAATTTAATCAACGTACCGCTCACGGGACTCGGTGGCGGGTTGTTCGTCCAGCCGACTGCGCCGATTACTAATGACCCCGCGCGAGTTGGGATTAGCGATTACGAGGCGTTTGACCCTACAACGGTGAATTCTACCGGAAGTGCGACTTTTGCCCTGTTCCCGCTGTTCCAATATCCGAGGAGGTTCTTGTCGGCGTTGCGGGCAACTATTGAGACTAGGAACGGCAAAATCCTCACCGATCCGACTCTGGTGGTTCAAGAAGGAGAAACGGCGAATGTAAATATTACTGATGAGGTTATTACTAACATCACGCAGCAAACGCAGAGTACCGGAAATACAAGTACCACAACAACCACGGCTGTCAAAGATAAGGTGGGTTTGCAGTTGGGGGTGGCGATCGATCGGGTTGACGATAATGGCTTTGTCTCTCTGCGGGTGAACCCGATTATCAGGACACCCAACCCCACTATTAACCTTTCGGTTGGCTCGAACGTAAATCAGATCACGCCGCTGGGCGAGCGTTCGCTGCAATCGGGGCTAATTCGCCTGCGGGACGGTCAGACTTTGATTCTTTCGGGGATTATCCGCGACGAAGAACGGATTGAAGCGAGAAAGATTCCGATTTTGGGAGATTTGCCGATTATCGGTTCGCTGTTCAGGAGCTCGACCAAGACCAACCAACGGGCGGAGTTGATTGTGTTGCTGACTCCGCAGATTTTGGATGATAGCGATCGATCGAACTTTGGCTATCAAAACAACATCAGTCCCGACGCGCGCCAACTGTTGCAGCGCAGCCAGCCCGTCCAACCGAGATAGTAGTCAGTTGGCTGTTGACTGTTGGCAGTTGGCAGTTGGCAGTTGGCAGTTGGCAGTTGTCAGTTGTCAGTTGGCAGTTGGCTGTTGGCTGTTGGCTGTTGGCAGTTGGCTGTTGGTAGGGGCGGTGCCCCCGTGCCCGCCCTCTTACTTGGCAGTTGGTAGGGGCGGCCCTGCCCAGAAAAGGGAAAGGGACAAAGGAAGAAGGAAAAAAAAATCCTTTAGCCCTTGACAAATGACATTTTGTTCTTTCTATTTCTCCTTTTGTCCGCTCTGAAATCCACCGAGGCAAGAAATCGGCTCTCCAAAGTGGTATTTTTTTAACGAAATTTGGGTATTAATTTAAAAAGTTGGCAAGTTCCATATAAATTAAAGGTTCCACCGATCCATAACGGTCGGCAAGACTTTAGAATAATGCAGTGAAAATTAGATGCTGTGGGGTTTTCAGCAATTAAAAACAAAAATTCCTTTTCTGACCAATTATCCTAGGGTAATTGGTATTCAGCAGGAGTTTTTCAGGGGGAAGCGGGCTGGAGCAATAGGGGACTACCCAAATCTCCAAATCCAAACTCCCAATGCAGTTACCACTCACAGCTAATAGTTGAACTCGGTTTGACGTATTTTACAAATTCCAGAAGGAGTTCGGAATGAACAAAGGTGAATTGGTTGATGCAGTCGCAGAAAAAGCTACTGTCACTAAAAAACAGGCAGACGCGGTTTTGAGCGCTGCTTTGGAAGCAATTATGGAAGCTGTCTCCGAGGGCGACAAGGTGACGCTGGTCGGTTTTGGCTCCTTTGAGTCGCGGGAACGCAAGGCCCGTGAGGGTCGCAATCCAAAAACCGGCGACAAGATGGAAATCCCGGCAACCAGAGTTCCTGCATTTTCCGCAGGGAAGTTGTTTAAGGACAGAGTTGCACCGGCGAAAAACGCCGAATAACGGGCAAACTGAGTCTTGATCAGACCTGTACACGGTGGAAATTTAGCTTGGGCAGCCGCATTAGCTGGCTGCCCAGCTTCTGCTATTCTCGATTTTTCTGCCAGTATCAGTCCTTTGGGCCCTCCTGAGTCGGCCTTGGCTGCGATTAAATCTCGCTTGAGCAGTCTGACGGCTTACCCAGACCCGGATTATGGAGAGTTGAGGGCTGCTTTGGGTGAGGCGTTTAATGTTGACCCGGATTGGGTTTTGCCGGGGAATGGTTCGGCGGAATTGTTGACTTGGGCGGCTTGGGATTTGTCGGATCTGGAGGCGACTTATTTGGTGACTCCGGCTTTTGGCGATTACTGGCGGGCTCTTTCGGCTTTTGGGGCGCAGGTGCTCGATTGTCCTTTGGATCTCAAATCGTTGGGCCAGGAGCTTTTGAGCGGGTTAGTAACTGATGGTTTGTCGGTTTCTAACCGCTCTTTTGTTTCTCTTTCTCCTGCTGTCCCGGTTCCTTTTGCTCTGGGGGGCGATCGAGGTTTGCTATTGAACAACCCCCACAATCCTACGGGTTTGCTGTTCGGTAGGGAGGCGATTTTGCCTTATGTGGAGCAGTTAGGTATGGTGGTGGTGGATGAGGCTTTTATGGACTTTCTACCACCGGAAAAACAGCAAAGTTCGATCGCTGCTGTTGAGGAGTTTCCGAATTTGGTGATTTTACGATCGCTCACTAAATTCTATTCTCTGCCGGGACTGCGGATGGGCTGTGCGATCGCGCATCCCGATATTCTCCGCCGCTGGCAGTTGCGGCGCGATCCTTGGCCTGTGAATGCTCTGGCGGAGGCGGCGGCGGCTGCTGTGGTGCGAGATGCTGCTTTTGAGCGGAAAACTTGGGATTGGCTGCCTGTGGCTCGCCAAGAGTTGTTTGAGGGTTTGGCTAATTTACCTGGTTTGCGGCCTTGGACGGGGGCGGCTAATTTTTTGTTGGTTGAGTCGTCGCTGTCGGTGGCTGCGATTCAAAAAAGTCTGCTGGAAAAACACCGGATTTTGATTCGGGATTGTTTGAGTTTTCCTGAGTTGGGCGATCGATTTTTTCGAGTAGCCGTGCGCGAGAAGGCGGACAATCTGCGGCTGATTGCTGGACTTCAAGAAGTCCTTAGTCATTAGTCATTAGTCATTAGTCATTAGTCCTTAGTCCTTAGTCCTTAGTCATTAGTCATTAGTCATTAGTCCTTAGTCATTAGTCATTAGTCATCAGTCATTAGTCATTAGTCATTAGTCATTAGTCCTTAGTCCTTAGTCATTAGTCATTAGTCATTAGTCATTAGTCATTAGTCATTAGTCATTAGTCCTTAGTCATTAGTCCTTAGTCATTAGTCATTAGTCAGTTGGTTGTTGGCAGTTGACAGTTGGCAGTTGACAGTTGGTTGTTGACAGTTGGTAGTTGGTTGTTGATAGTTGACAGTTGGCCGTTGTCATATCCTTTCCGGTTGTATCGGAATAATATATTGGAATCGTATCAGCGCGAGCGAGACGTGAGTGCTACATCATAATTTCGATAAGCTATCGTGCAAATAAACATTGCATATTCAGGGCGGGAGGGACGCTCAACCCCTATTTATCACAAGAGTTTTATTTTTTTTACATAAAGTTAAATTTCGCAACAGCTTACAACCGGATTTGATATCAGTTGACAGTTGACTGTTTACAACAAACACCTAACAACTGAGGGCGGGCACGCACCATCCACCGCCTTTACCAACTACCAACTACCAACTAACAAATAACAAATAACAACCAACAACCAACAACCAACAACCAACAACCAACAAATAACCAATAACAAATAACCAATAACAAATAACAACTAACACCTAACAACTAACAACTGACAATTTTATTTATGCTTGATTATGATTTAGTGATTATTGGTGGAACTCCGGCGGGACGCTATGCTGCTTTGACGGCAACTAATTTCCCGGCCCGCGTTGCTTTAGTGGAACCGTTAAGCAATTCGCCAGATTTGCCGAGTGAGGAGAAGGTGTCGATCGACTTTGGCTTGAGATACAGCCAAACTTTGAGCGAGGCTGCTCGTTTTGCTCAGCAGCTTCGCCGCCTACAGTTGGGGGTTCGCCCGGATGTGGCTGATTCGTCGGTGCCGCTCGAATTGCCCTTAGATAATCTGTTCAAATGGACTGAAGGTGTTGTTTCTAATTTAGAAGAAATTGACGATCTAGGCGTTTTGGCTGCTCGCGGGGTCGATATTATTTTTGGTAGCGGCGAGTTTGTTGCAAAACCTAAGTTGGCTTTTGTTACGGGCGATCGATCTTTGCGATCGCGCTGTTATTTGCTAGCTTCTCCAACTTTACCGACGGTTCCCAATATTGAAGGACTTTTGTCTGTCGGCTTTTTTACTTCGGAAACTGTCGCCCAATTGACCAAACTTCCACAGTTACCTCAAAGTTTGGCTGTAGTTGGTGCCGATCCCAGCGGGGTAGAAGTGGCTCAAACTTTTGCTCGATTAGGGGTGGCTGTGACGCTTGTGGTCAAGGCTTCGCGGATTTTGGCCAAAGAAGACCGGGAGGCTGCGGGCTTGGTTCAAGCTGCAATGGAGGCGGTTGGAGTCCGCATTCTGACTTCTACTGAGGTGACTCAAGCTCGGGTGATTGATGGTAAAAAGTGGATTCAAGCCGGGCCCAGGGCGATCGAAGCTGAGGAGATTTTTTTGGCTGCTGGCCGCGGACACAATTTTCCATCGTTAAATCTCGAAGCGGTTGGGGTTAAATTTAACAATCGCAGGTTGATTTTAAATGAAAAATTGCAAACAACTAATTCGCGCATTTATGCGATCGGCGATGTTGCTGGTGGTTATCCGTTCCCTCATATTGCTAATGCCGAAGCTGGGGTGGCTGTGAAAAATGCTTTGTTTTTGCCGCTGTTTCAAATAGATTATCGCGGGATTCCTTGGGCGATTTTTTCCGATCCGCAGTTGGCGAGGGTTGGTTTGACTGAGGCGCAAGCAAGGCGTCGTTTTGGAGACGATTTGATTGTTTGTCGGGAATATTTTAAGAATGTTGAAAGAGCTCAAATGTGCGGGGAGACTACTGGTTTTTGTAAGATTGTCGCGCGTCGCAATGGGGAGATTTTGGGAGCGAGTATTGTGGGGCCGCAAGCTGCTGAGTTGATTCATGCGATCGCTCTGGCGGTGCGTCACGGGATGAAGGTTGAGGCGATCGCGGAACTTCCTTATATTTGGTCGAGTTTTTCGGCAATTAACGGTCAAACTGCTACTATTTGGGAGTCGCAGCGCTGCCGCAGCAATACTTTGATGCAGAATTTATGCGAGAATTTATTTCACTGGCGCAGGTATTGGAAATGAAAAAATTAGTCATTGGTCATTAGTCATTAGTCATTAGTTATTAGTCATTGGTAATTGGTCATTAGTTATTGTAGGGTGCGTCAGTAAAAATTGTTAACGATAGATACATAATCTGACGCTGACGCACCCTAGGGTTAGTTATTGTATTTATATTATTTTTATAAAGATGCGATAGAGATAAAGGACGATCGAACATTGTAATTATTTGCTTTACCTTTTTGCAAAAGTATTTCATAACTTTAAAAAAATGGTATCACGTTTTAACCCAATACGGTTTACTTAGGGCGAGCCAGGGGATAAAAAACTATGAAAAATAGATACTGCGATTGCTTCGTTCCTCTCTTCGGACAATTTTAAGTTAATCGTATTGCGTTTTAACTGATCGCCCTTTGAGTTCGCAAGTGAAGTAAAAACAAAATAGCGGTATATATAAGTGGTATCTGTACCACTTATATATACCGCTACCTATTAAACCGAAGCTGTGGCGGAGGAAGCTGATAATGCCCAAGCCTGGTTTGGTAAGTGTTCTAGGACGGAGAGGGTGGGATTTGAACCCACGTTAAGATTGCTCCTAAAGTAGATTTCGAGTCTACCGCATTCAACCGCTCTGCCACCTCTCCAATTAAATTGAGATGCGAGCTAGAAGTATCTTACCGCACAGTGCGCCACTTTGTAAATCCTTAGAGAAAAGAAGTTTGATTTTCTTCTGATTCCAGAGTCGTCTTAAATCCCGTTGTGGGTGTCCACTGAAGAGCTCCGTCGCGCCCCGTCCAAAAAATCCGGGTTTTGCTTTGGTGCAGTTTGGCTGCGGTTTCTGGGTCGATTTCGTCTGCAGAGGCGATCGCCACTTGCGGCCCAACTGCCTCCAATAACTCGGCTGTCAGGGTTTTTCCCGACCACAACAGCACTTGCGCCGCCTTCAATGTTCCTGCGGCTGCTAATCTTTTTGATAACATACTTTGGGCTTGCGGTGTCATGTCACCGACAATCAACCAAGTACGCCCCCTCACCAATAACTCTACTACCGGAATCTCTGCATCCAAGAACTGCAACCGCGTCGAGCCCAGATCGATGGTACTGTTAGTTTCTAAAAGAAAGTAAACGCCTTGCCGAGATTGCACAGCCGTCATAAATTTATCATCGCTGCCGCGGTGAATTTGTTTGGAATCTTTATTATCATAAAATGTTTTAATGGGCAAGCGTTCTAGTAATTTTCCCCAACCGCCGCTCAAACCTAAATGACCGTGAGTGGCGATCGCAAAATTCACAGAATTAATACCTTGCTTCTGCAAAAAAGGCAACACTGTAAACTTCACAGTATTTTCATCACCACTATTAATTAGCGCCACTTTTCCCCGATCTTGAATTACCAAAACTGGATCGCCAGATGTCGCCAGCAAAGTAACTTTAAACACAGATGATTTAACGTGCAAAGCAGGCAAAACTACGATCGCAATTCCCGCCATTAGCGCCAGCGGGAAAATCCAAGCCGCAGAAATTCGCAGCCGAATAACTGTGCTTTTCCCCTGCTTCCCTCTCCCCTTTCCCTGATTTTTCCCTCTTCCTACTTCCTGCTTCCCTCCTTTTTCTGCCTTGCTTCTTCTATTAGTGACATCCCGTACATCCGTTACATCCCGGACATTGCTCGTTGCCGAACTTCCCCCCAGCCAAACCCAACAGATTAAACTGTAAAGTGCGATTAACTGAAACACCGATACTTGACCGACAGCTACCGAATTACCTGGCAATTGTGAGAAATATTGGGCGATCGCAATTAAGCCCTTTGCCGGATAGTCCAGCAGTTGCGCCAAAACGCTTCCCGCCGGCGGAAAAATCAATCCTGCTAAAGCGCTAACCATCCCGCCAATACTCAAAATCCACAGCAAAGGAGCCGCAATAATATTGACTAAAATGCTATAAGGTGATACCACACTAAAAACGTAAAGTAGTAGCGGCAGCACCCAAACTGAAGCTGCGATCGGAACCACCACAATTGAAGCGATCGCGGGCGGCATCCAGTCCAACTTGGCCATCAGCGGCGGGGCTGTCACCACTAATCCCAAAGTAGCCAAAAAACTCAGTTGAAAACCTAAATCCCAAATCCACAAAGGGTTAACTAGCAGTAAAATAGTCGCAGCGATTAACAGCAATCCCAACGGCTTAACTTCGCGGCTTAACACCAAAGCAAATAATGTGCCAAATCCCATCAGTGCGGCGCGGCATATTGAAGCTTCAAAGCCTGTTAGTGCTACCAACAAAAATAAAGCGCCTACGCCAAATCCAAATTGTAACTGTTTGGAAAAACGCTTGGTTAAAGCTATAACTAAAGCCAAAACCATTGAAACTTGAGTGCCCGAAGCTGCGATCGCGTGAGCTAATCCAGCTTGCACAAAATAGTCGCGGATGTTGTAAGGTAAATCTACTGCTTGTTTGCCGAGGGCGATCGCACTTATTAGCGGCCCTTCGGGAACATTCAAATGCGATAATTGCGATCGCGCGATCCGCATCCGCATCGCTTGAATTGGCGATGGCTGCATCCCGGTTGACTCCCAGAAAGCGCCTGTTGTGCTGTTAACTCGATTGACATCGGCGATCGCCTTTTCTCTCTTCCAGTCAACCTGACGCCCTTTGAGCCCTGCAAAAGCCCCTTCTCTGGCTAAATATGCTCGAAAATCAAAAGCCCCCGGATTTGAGGGCGGCTGCGGTTTGTATAGCGATCCCACCACTGCGATCGTATTGTCGGCGTACAAGCCCGTTGCTTGCAGTAGAGGCACTGTAACGTAGAGTTTGCCTGATACAGGGCGGTTGACGACTACTCCTCCGTCGCTACCGTTGATTCCGCTAACTACATCTGTTTCTAGCCAAAATTGCGATCGGCCCGATCGGGTTAATCTAGGGTTACTCGCCACTCTACCGCGAACTGTCACTACGACTTCTTGAGTGTTTCCCTCCGCCGGAATCAATTTGCTGATGTCATTAATTGCCGGTTGGGGCGATCGAAGTACCAAATAAAAGCTAGCTAAAAATGCCAGCAAACCCGCCATTCCCCACACCCATTTCCCTCTCGGCAGCACCTCCAACAAACTCAATTTTTCCCTCGTCTCTAAGGGTTCTTCTATAGTATTTTTTGGAGTTCTGGTGCGTCTTTTTTTAGTCGTTTTAAAATGTTTTTTAGTATGCTTGAGCAACAACTTAGGCATCGCGATTGCGACGGCGATTCCCAAAGCTAGTATCGCGTATCTACCCCAAAAAACTCCTGTAGAAATCAATCCCAGAATGTAGGCCAGACAGAAAATGACACCCGTTGCTTGATTCATTAATTAGAAACTCATATCAATTCCGGTAACACCGGAATGACTGTTGACTGTTGACTGTTGAGAGAACGATATCAGAGGGGAATATTTCAGGGAAACCGATGCGGGACTTATCAACTCCTTACCAAAGAAACCGGGTTTTTCAACCGGGGTAAAAAGCTAAACGCCGTGTATTTAGCTAAAAAACCCGGTTTCTGGCTACCCCTGCGCGAGTTATGGCAAAATTTCTTTTTTTACATTCTTCCTTTCCCCGAACCCTTCCTCTTCCTCTTCTAAATAGACAGACCCAATTTTAAACCGAAAGCTGCGTGCAGTACCATAAGTGCTAAAGCCGTCGTGCCTAAATAAGCGTGAACCGCGCGCAGTGCTAGCTTGTTCCCCCCAAAACCAGTCAGCGAAATTAAGCTGCTAACAGCCAGCAAAACCAGCACTGTCGAACCCGTCCAAAAATGCGGGCTTTCCATCACGGGCTGATGCTGCATCACCAGCGACAGCAGTCCACCAGTGTAGCCCAAAGCTAAAAATAGAAACATCCACGGTGCCAGCTTGCGGTGATCCGATCGACTTTTGAGCGCGACATCCTTATCGGCGGCCAAACGTCCCTGCCATCCTGTATAGCCGACAAAACTGCCCATCGCTACAATCACGATCCCCATCATTACAGGATGTCCCCAATGGGTAATTGGTTCGGGAATTCCCAGGCTGCGAAATTGACTGGCGATTGGTTCTAGAAGTTCGCTTAAATTTACCATTTGATTTTGATTCCCAGCTTGGCGATCGATATTTTCGGACTCATCATTAAAATATTATAAAAGAGTTGGCAAGCGCGATCGCGCACTTCTAATAGTTGTTTAACAACACCGCAAAATATTTCCCACAAGCCCTTACTTACACAAAACTTAGCCGGCTAAAGCCGGCTGTGAGATTTTTACAGCAGCGATGCTGTTTCAAGTTAATTATTTGTTAGCTTTATCAGCTAAATCGAAAAGCAAAAATAAACCCTATTTGCCCGTACTTTACACCCCGGAGCGGCTTTTCGCCCAATCTTCACAGCCTCATCCTCGATCTGGATGTTAAATTTGACCTGCCTGCTCAAAGTTAATTTCAATTCCTTGACTTTTGAAGGCCAAAGTGGGAAATTAACATCGCAGCAGACGAGCAGTAGCACTTCTACATTTTGTCGATCGCTCTCAAGGGAGAGTCAACTGCAGCACCAAAAAACTAGGGGTTCCAAGTTTGAGGCGAATTGCATAAACTATGCCGTCTGACTGGTGGGAGTTCGATCGACTCAGCGCTAAACTGAATGTCTGAAGGCACTCTCAAAGCACCCTTGTCGGTTGAGCTACCATCAGTCTACAACCTTTAAATCCTCTCAATTAAATCGTTGGGGGTTGCCGTTGTAGCAGACAAGCACCGAATTTCGGGCTTGGCCTACCTCGGAACCGTACCGTCGCTAAACTCACTGCGCCGTCGCCAAAGTAGCTTCCGCAGGTTGGATGTGATACTTCACCAGATTTGCCAGTTCTTGTAACTGACTAATCGCTTCGGCACCTTCAAGTTTCATCAGTTCGCGATCGTCCCGCATCTCCGTCCAAGTGATACCGTAATCTGACACTAAAAATCGAATCAGATGGTTGTCCGTCAAACTGACCATAAATGAGGCACTGTTCATCTGACCCCCGCAAGTGTAGCAGGATGCCAAATAACCCCTACGCTCTAGCACGATCGCCAAAGCCTGAAGGTTCATTACCAAATCTTGGACGAATTTACGGTGTTGTTCTGCAAGTCTCAGAAACACAGTTTTTCTCCTATCACCACGCCGTGTATTTTACACCCAATTTAATAATTTCTTAAGTATTGGGTATTTAGGTGCTGGTTTAGTATATGTTTAGTATGCTCAAAAAAAATCGAATTAGCGACCTCTTCAGCTTACTTATACTAGATTAACCGAGTTGCGAGCGCAACTAAGTATCAGCAGCGACATTCAGCCAAAACAGGCTTTCCTCCGGGACTCCAGCCTCAAAAATATCCTACAATGACGGTTGATTCAGCCCTCGGACAGGCCAAATATACAAATAACTAATCATAGCAATCGAGTTAGTTAAGAATAAGAGTTCAATCGCCCTGGGGATACTCCTCCCAAAGTGTCGTAGTCTGCCGCAAGCTCAGAAAATCGCCATTTCCCAAGATCAAGTGATCCAACAGCGGAATCGACAAAAACTGCGCTCCCGCCAGCAACTGTCGCGTCAAAGCAATATCCTCCGGGCTCGGATCGACAATTCCCGAGGGGTGATTGTGCGAGATAATCGCCCGCGTCGCCCCTTGGCGGATCACTTCTCTAAATATATCCCTAGGGTGAGCTAAAGTTTCGGTAGCTGTGCCGATCGTAATTACCTGAGTTCCCAGCAGCCGATTTTTTACATCCAGCAGCACCACAGCAAAACGTTCCTGAGACTGCCACATCAAATCCTGACTCAGAGCATCCGCAGCCGCTTGTGGAGAGTCAACCACAGCCATTTCCGGCGGTCGCGACTGAAACACCCGCTTCCCCAACTCCACCGCAGCCAAAATCGAGGTCGCCTTAGCAGGGCCAATCCCGTGAATTTGAGTCAACTCCTGAACGCTAATACTGCGGAGCACCGCCAGAGGGTCACGGGAATGCAAACTCAACTGATTTAAAATATACTGTCCGAGTCCGACGGCGGAAAGTTTGCCCTGTCCCTGACCAGTGCCCAGCAGAATCGCAATCAATTCCGCCGTTGCCAAACTTTTCGGACCGCCCGCCATCAGCCGTTCCCGCGGCCGTTCGCTGGTTGGCAAATCGACAATTCTCAAGCTGTAAGTCATAGATGCACCTGCACCGCAAGCTCAACAATTACCCCATTTTAGCCGATCGATTTGCGTTCTTCACATCAGTAAGATTACCGAAAAAATCAAGGCCTTAACTGATGTTTTTGGCGATCGTATTTTCGTGAAAAAAACCGATTTATCGCCCTAACCTGGCATAACTCCTGGTAAAATTTTTCGTAACGCTGCCACAAAAGTGAGGTGTACGGGCAGCTACGTTCAGCGCAAAGGTTCGCTGACCATAGATTTTTGCCATTCAGTTGAGGCTAGCAGCGCCGAAGCAACTGGCTGCGGCGGCTTAGGTGCTGTCACTCCCACCAAAACAAACGAAACTGCCATCAAAACGCCGTATAAACTTATAGATAGCTTGCGATCGCCCATTCCCACCCATTGCGGATTCACCAGACCCAGACAAAAAGCTGGCATTGAAAACATAAAAGTTAAAACAAACAAGCTAGACATCACAGCACCTCCGACTCGCTAACTCCACCGATCAATTAATTCTCTCTTCCATTAACCTATCAAAAATCCGCTGAAAAAAGTTGCGATTGATGATTTATGACTTGGGAAGTATTCCCTGTTACCAAACAATAAAAAAAACAGTTAAATCTACTACTTGAGGTAGATGTTAAAAGAATTAAGAGCTTTTGATACCATCAATAAATCACGTTTAAAATAGACACTAAATTTCTTAATCAAAATATGCAAGTCCGCTTTAACGTAGTCCGCCAAAATCAAAACGAGGCTCCCCGGGTTCGCGCTTACACCCTAGAGGTGGAAGAAAGCAATACCATCCTAGATTGCCTCAACAGTATCAAGTGGGAACAGGACGGCACTTTAGCTTTTCGGAAAAATTGTCGCAACACAATTTGCGGCAGTTGTTCGATGCGAATTAATGGGCGATCGGCCTTAGCTTGCAAAGAAAATGTCGGTAGCGAACTCGCCAGACTGCAAAAAATAGCTTATTCCAGTTCGACAGAACAGCCTGCCGATTTTATCCCAGAAATTACCGTCGCCCCAATGGGAAATATGCCGGTAATTAAAGATTTGGTCGTCGATATGACCAGTTTTTGGGACAACCTGGAAGCTGTGGAACCCTATGTCAGCACAGCCTCGCGAGCAATTCCCGAACGGGAATTTCTGCAAACTCCCGAAGAGCGATCGAAACTCGACCAAACAGGCAACTGCATCCTCTGCGGCGCGTGCTATTCTGAGTGCAACGCCCGCGAAGTCAACCCAGAATTTGTCGGCCCCCACGCCCTCGCGAAAGCTTACCGCACGATCGCCGATTCCCGCGACGGGGAAACCGAAAACCGGCTCGAAAAATACAACGAAGGTACTTCCGGCGTGTGGGGATGCACTCGCTGTTATTACTGCAACTCGGTTTGCCCGATGGAAGTTGCGCCGATGGATCAAATTGGTAAGATTAAGCAGGAGATTCTCGATCGCAAAGACGACCAAGCCAGTCGATCGATCCGCCACCGCAAAGTATTGATCGAACTCGTCAAAGAAGGCGGTTGGATAGACGAGCGCAAATTTGGGATCGAAGTAGTAGGAAACTACTTCCGCGACGTTAAAGGTTTGTTCAGTCTCGGCCCCTTGGGCTTGAGAATGATCGCTCGCGGCAAATTCCCCCTATTTTTTGAGCCTTCCGAAGGTACCGAAACTGTGCGGAATCTGATCGAATCGGTTCAAAATTTAGAAAATTCAGCAGATTAGCGATCGGCTGTCATTTTCCGGTAAATTGGAAGTTGTGCGATCGCAAAACTTCCCAAAAATCTTGTTTCAAAACTCGCAACTCAAAACATTTAAATGACTGCTAAAACACCTCCATCTCCCCAACCAACAGCCCCAAATACCCCAGCACCAGCAGCACCAGCCTTTGGCTGGAATGCTTACGCCGAAAGAATCAACGGACGATTTGCGATGGTGGGATTCGTGGCACTTTTGCTGCTAGAATTCTTCACGCGCCAGGATTTTTTCACTTGGCTCGGCCTGCGTTAAATCTGTCGGTATATGCGCTAAAAATGCTGGGAAACCAGCTTGTTTAACGATTCTATAGCTGTCACCCAGTATTTTTGATAAAAAACTCGCTTTCTGGCAACTCGTGCCTAATATCGTGTCCGTTAGCATCGGAATAGTAAATTAACAGTTAACAGTTAACAGTTAACATCATGTCTGAGTGCAACCGGAATTGATATAATATCGTGTTCGATCGGCGATCGTAACAAAAACCGTTCGTAGTGCGGACTCGCATTCCGCACTACCAACCAATTTTATTTTTTTTAATCGACCGGAGACGATATAAAAAATAGATAATTATCTATTTTCTGCCTGGATCTCTGCTTTGGAAAAGCGGAAATAGAGTTAAGTTGTTGCAAATTTAACCTGTAAATGTGACCCTGGTTTGTAACTCGCAGATCGAGGAATTTTAGAAATAGATAATCGATTTCGAGAAAATTAATCTGCTGCTGTTTCGCGGACGGTTAAACTGTACTTACCTCTACCTTTGGGAGGCGCATCGTAAGCATTGACAATGACGCGGTAGCGACCGCTCGCAGATAAGGTAACAGTCAGCTCTGAATTGGAATTTTGCTGCGTGACATCATCATTTTCTGCAAGTAGCTCGCCCTTGGAGTTGAAAATAGCCAGATAAGTATCAAATTCGCTACTTTCTACGCTAATAACCACTTTCTGACCCTGATTTCCTTCAAAGGTATACTCGTCGTACAAACTGCTGTCCGAGGGCAGTACAGAAGACTTAGCAGGGCTGAGTTCTCCCTTTTGCTCTAATATGACCTTAGACGCACCCCCTGCTGGACTTGGCGAAGGTTCGACAGTTGGGCTCAGAGTTGGCGAAGGCTTGGGGCTTGCTTGAGCTAGAACAGCTTTGCTTGTAGAACTCGCATCAGGTGAATTTTGAGGCAATTCTGCTGAAATGAGGGTAGAACTGTTGTTAGCAACTCCTTGGGAGTTTGAAACTGGCACCGAGAGAGTCGGCTTGCTAGAAAAAGTAGCTAGTAAAGCAATTGGCGCGATCGCCCAAAATCTAAATTGACGCATGAATTACCTCGATTTGCAACGAAGGAAGAAGGAAGAAGTCATTAGTCATTAGTCATTAGTCATTGGTTATTGGTTATTGGTTATTGGTTATTGGTTATTGGTTATTGGTTATTGGTTATTGGTTATTAGTTATTAGTTATTAGTTATCAGGAAGAAGGAAGAATAAAAATAATTCGACCAATGCCCACCCTTCGACTTGCTTCGACTTGCTTCGACTTGCTTCGGCTTCGCCAGCGGACAAGTCGCGATCGGGCAAGATGCCCTGCGCGGGCCAATGCCCAATTCCCAATCCCTCCGCTCCGCCCAATTCCCAATTCCCAATCCCTCCGCTTCGCTCCGCCCAATTCCCAATTCCCAATCCCTCCGCTTCGCTCCGCCCAATTCCCAATTCCCAATTCCCAATTCCCAATTCCCAATTCCCAATTCCCAATTCCCAATTCCCAATTCCCAATTACCTATTTTCAACGGACAGTTAGAGTATAACGACCCCGGCCCGAAGCATCAAAAGCATTGACAACTACGCGGTAGCGACCCGTAGCGGGCAAAGTGACACTCAGAAACGCATTTTTAGTCTCATCGCTCACATCGTCATTTTCTGCCAGCAATCGCCCGTTGGGGCTAAAGATAGCCACATAGGGATCGAAATCTGTACTTTCTAGGGAAATGGTTACAGACTGACCCGATCGACCTTCAAAAGTATACTCTCGATACAGACTGTTATCAGACGGCAATACCGGGCCGCCTGCGACTAAAGCGCCTTCTTCTTGCAAAATCGCCCGAGAAGGTGCCGTAGGAGCACTCGCTTTCAGTTCTAACGTATAAGCCCCGGACTGCCTAGCTTGGTAGGAATTTGCCAGTAGGGTGTAAGTGCCGTCTGCTGGTAGCCTGAGCGTTATTTTGGCGTTTTTACTACCTGCACCGTCATCGTCTTGCGCGATTTCGCGCTGGTTGGGCCCGAGCAAAATTAAATAAGGGTCAATTTCTTGACTTGTCATTTCAATTGTGATTTCCTGGCCCGCTTTTCCTTCAAAGGAGTAGAGGTCAAAAAAGCTGTTGTCTGCGGGGAGAACGCTAGACTGGGTGGTGAGTTTGCCACTCAGGGCCGGCCCGTTTAACGCAACTTTTTGAGGTGATTTGTTGCCAAAGGGCGATCGCCTCTGAGCAACGCGGGGAGCTCGCCCTTCTCGCACCGCTGTCAGGAAATCCGGTACTTTGTCTGCTGAAATTGCAAAACCGATACCGATATTGCCTCCACCTTGACCGCGAGTAAAAATAGAAGTATTGACGCCGATTAATTCTCCAGAACTGTTGAGCAGCGGGCCTCCTGAATTCCCGGGATTGATGGCTGCGTCGGTTTGAATTAAGCCCCGCTGCGGATCGATGCGGCTGACTATTCCGACTGTCAAAGTACCTTGAAATTGACCGAAGGGATTGCCGATCGCAAATGCTTGTTGTCCGACTTTCACCGAACCGGGACGGGCGATCGGAATTGTGGGCAAATTGTTTTGACCGCGAATCTTTACCACCGCTAAGTCTAGACCATCTTCGCCGAATCCGACCACATCGGCGACAACTTTTTTGCCGTCTGACAGAATTATATTCACCGTACCGCCTGCGGAAACAACGTGGGCGTTAGTTAACACCGTGCCGTCGGGGCTGATAATTGTGCCGCTACCGTTAGATTTATCTGTATCGACGGTGACAACCGCCGGACTTGCTTGTTCGTAGACTCGAATGTTGATTTGTTCTTCGGCATTATTTTGGGCGATCGCACCTGGGAAATGCACCGAGTTAAATTCCTTTAAATCAGCCTCCGGCCGCCCCGGGAACGCCGCAACTACCGCAGCAGGGCTGGCTGCAACCCCAATTGTGACAATTCCTGATACTGCTAAACTTAAAAGTTTGAAATTCATGGTCGTGAATTAGTATTTAGCTGCCAACAGGTAGCAGTTAGCTTTTCGGGCTAATGCTAACTACCACCTCTAATTATTTTAGGACTTGCGCGAGGGTAATGAAAAATTGAAGCTTGAGATTGCTTCAATTTTTCACCTACGGCTGGGTTTTGGGAGAATTGGTCGATCGCCTTTCGGGTCAGTTTTTTGTTAGTAAACTACGAATTTCCAGCAGTTTCGGCAATTCTAGAATCGAGTGGGCGATCGATATACTTAACATTAGCTTGGCGCACCTTAGCATCCTCATTGCCATAGAAAAAAGACAGCAAAGCAAAACGCTGCCCGCTAATCACCGGTGTTGCTTCGTGCAGCAGAGAACACGAAAAAATAATCGCCGTACCAAAATCCCCTTTATAACCGTGCGGCGCGTACTCAGGAAACCGCAAAAATCCCCCCGTATACTCCGCCGGATTCAAGTTGAGAGTCATCGCAAATCGGCGGTGCATAGTACCTTTGCTCGTATTGTCGCGGTGCGGCCGGAAATAACCGCCGCTCTCAGCATCGTAACAGCCCACCAAATACCGTTCAAACCTAGTAATTGTAAACTGGAAAGCTTTTTCAACTTCCGGCTTCACCCGGCGCAAAATAATCGCACTCAATCGCTGCTGCAATTCGGGGTCTTCAATATAGAAATCCCGGCGTTTCTTAAAATTATCGTCATGAATGCCAACAGTTTTCCCGTCTATTTGCCTCATAAAGCCCGAGGGACTGCCGCCGTGAGTTTTGTATAAATCGATCAAAGCGCCGCAAGAAGCTTTGTCCAAAACCTTAGGAATTACTAAGACGGGGGCGTGTCGAGTGGCTTGTCGGGCTGTCTCTAAGGGCGGCAAATTTTTGAGAAAATCCAATACTTGCAGCGCGTGTTGGTGGGGATCTCCCATCGGGACAATGTTAATTACCTGAAGGTTTTCGTTGAGAACAAAAGTTTGAGGTGCATAGTGAACTCCGGCTACTCCGTTTTCTTCGATATCTCGGCAAACGCCGTACTGTTGGCTGAGTTTTTTATCAAAATCCCAGAAAAAGATGAATGACGGAGCAATTGTTGTCCGTCTGTCTTGTTCTTGGTCTGCAGCATCAACGCTAACTCCGAACAGCGGTACTTGCAAGTTTTGGAATTCTGCTGAAAGTTCTTCAAAGCTTTTGAGCATAACTTGAATTTCTGCGAAAGCTGTGCTGGCAAAGAAAAATAGCACAGTTCGTCGGCCGCCAACCGTCGAGAAATGAAATAAGGGGTTATTGGAGGCAGCTATGGAAAACCAAGGCGCGGGATCTCCTATTTGTAGTATTGGCATATTGCTGATTCGAGGTTTGAGATTTCATATTTGAGACCTTTATATTTTTTGTTTGTTCCACAAGTTGTATTTTGGGCGATCGCACAGGTTTGTAATCAGGACTTTAGTTCTTCTAAAATGCGAACCAAATTCCTCGCTACAAACCTACAAAAAACGTTGCCTGGGAATATCATTAAATATTTTTAATAGTATTTTTTGTATTAGTTTTGATTTTTATTTTACTTAATCTAGCTAACTTGAAATTCATATTTTGGTGTTATTTGAAAAATATTATCATGTTTGAAAACATAGCAGTTTTCCGAAAAATCGGATGAGGTATTGACCGAGGGAGCATCTGGTGTTTTGTATTAAGAGTGCTGTCCCGATCGCGATTTGTACAATACTCGCTCTTCGGGGACAGCACTCAAGCAAAAAAATAATTTTTACAATGCAGGAAATGCTTCCTTGACCGATCGCTCCCTCAATCCCTCAATCCTTCAATCCTTCAATCCTTCAATCTTTCAATCTCAACTTGTTGAGAAAGGCTATAAGTAGATGGGCATCCATAAACGCAACTTAATATTTTGCCTTGCTGGCGCGAGAAATGTTGAGTTTCACCCACCTACTTATAGCGGTTCGATCGCGTGGTGAGGTATGCCTTATGCCCGATGCCCTGCGCGGGCCGATGCCGCATAGTACCTCATACCAGAGCACAGAAAGGCTATATATTTCCCTATTTGTCGAAACTAGGAGAATTATCCGGTTGGTCTTCCGGGTATTCCACTGGTCGGTACTCCACGTAGTCTGATGGCGGTGCTTCCACATCGCGGGTGGTGCTGGGGCGAGACCTCGACCCTTCCGCAGGACGGGTTTTTTTGGTTCTCGGCGGTGTGTCGGAACTCGGGTTTTCCGAAGCGGGGGGGCGACGGTTGCGGCTGCGGGCCGGTCTTTCTTCGGGGTTGTCTGAAATGTCCCAGTTGTCTGAATCTTGCGCGGGCGGGGTTTCAGGGCGGGAAGGACGTTTGCGCGATGGTCGATCGACCATCGAGTCTGGCTTGGATGTATTAATGCTGCCGTTGCGACTCGAAGGACGACGGCGTGGCTCGTCGTCGTAGGCTTCCCGCGAAGAACGGTAGTCTTGGCTGCCCCTAATCCGGGGACGCTGCGGGTAGTCTTCTTCCGGTTCTAGCTGGTCCATGTCGCTATCGTAGCCGTCGTAAGCGTAGGCGTTGCTGACTGGTCGTTCTTCATCTACGTATTGGGCGCGACTTTTGGCTTGGGCTGTGGTTGCTCCCCGCAGCTTTATGCTTTCGGCTGCAAAAAATATTGCCGAACCGGTCAGCAAGAACTGACCGAAGGCCAGAATTGGATCGAGCCGCCATCCTTGAAATAACAGAATACCGCCGCACAGCAGGCCGACTGCTGCAAAAAAAATATCGTGGTCTCGGGCTAGTTTGGGACGCCACGATCGCAGAAAGTACAGTCCTGCCCCTGCTACTGCTAGGATGATCCCTAACAGGCTGCTCCAGTTCAATCCTAAATTGACCATTAGCCTATCTCCTATGTCTTTCCTATGTTAACGAGTTAGATTTTAAATCTATCAATAAGTCTGTTATCCCGACTGTACTTTTAAATGGCAGCACCCACCTAGGCTTTCAGCTTGGTTCGGGAACCTTATAGTAATGAGTTTAACGGGAAAAAACCTCAGCGAAAGCCCTCAACCGAAGGTTTTGCCTTCACAGTTGCTGGTAGCCGAGGTTTCTTGGATCGGGGAAATGCCCGACGTGTAGTCGAAAATTGACTTTCACGCCAGACTTAGAAACCCCCAGACTTTTTAGGTGCGCTTGATTTTGTCTTTTTGGCTGATGAAGATCAGGGCGATCGTTGTTGGAATCACTACTACCGCCACGCCCACCAGCAGGCTGTACAAAAAGTTCGCGAGTGAAGGAGTCATAGATTCAAGACCTTTGTTACAAGAGTTTGATTTTTATTAATTTTATCAGCACTCAGTTCTTACCGGGAAGTTCGGCCAAGGATGTTGCAATGGATGTAGGGATGTCGCGGATCTAGGGCAGAAGCAATATTTTCCCTCTGGCAAACTCGAACCCTCGCACCCTCAAAGTCTAGCACTCTGTCGCTTTGAAGGTATAAGAGCGGAAAAAATATGCCGTTTTTGTTCGATCGCACCTGTGAAACGGTTAAAATTATGAAAAGCTGACTTAACAAAACTTAAGATTTCGAGATAAGACCCATGACTGGTATTACCGTTGCAAGTTGGATTCTGGGCTCTGTCCTAGTGGTGATGACTTTGCTATTTATTTTTCGCATCGTCCTGACTTGGTATCCCGAAGTAAATCTGAGCAAATTGCCGTTGAGCCTGATTGCTTGGCCGACGGAACCGTTTTTAGCCGTAACTAGAAAGATTGTACCGCCGATCGGCGGAGTGGACATTACGCCGATTATTTGGGTCGGTATCTGTAGCTTGCTCAGGGAAATGATTCTCGGCCAGCAAGGAATTCTGACGATGATGATGTAATAGTCAGTAGTCATTAGTCAGTAGTCATTAGTTAGTAGTTAGTAGTTAGTCGTCACTTGGTAGGGGCGGTGGATGGTGCGGGCCCGCCCTCTTAGTCGTCAGTAGTCCTTAGCAGTAGTCATTAGTCCTTAGCAGGAGTCTTGACTACTGCCAGAAAGGAAATTTCGAGTTCTTAAGGATATTCTTCACCAGATTGAAGCGGGCCGCGCAGGCATTGCCCACCTTAATCCCACTAATGACTAATGACTACTGACTAAGGACTACTGACTAAGGACTACTGACCATTTTGGTTCATGAACTGTTCGACAAAATTCGTATAAACTTCGCCGCTGAGAAATTCGGGGCTATCGAGGATTTTTTGGTGGAAGCTGAGGGTGGTAGGAACTCCGGTGATGGCACATTCCCGCAAGGCCCGTTTCATCCTGCTGATGGCTGAAGGTCGATCGCGCCCCCATACAATTACTTTACCGATTAAAGAATCGTAGTAAGCAGGTATTTCGTAATCGGTGTAAACGTGAGAGTCCATCCGCACGCCGGGGCCGCCGGGAGGCAAATAACCGCTGATGATGCCGGGGTGAGGCCGGAAATTGCGATCGGGATCTTCAGCATTGATCCGGCACTCGATGGCGTGGCCGCTGAGAATTACTTGATTTTGCTTGATTTGCAGTTTTTCACCTTGGGCGATGCGAATTTGTTCGGCAATCAAATCCAGGCCCGTAATCATCTCCGTGACAGGATGTTCCACTTGAATCCGGGTGTTCATTTCCATGAAATAGAACTTGCCCGATTTGTCAAGCAGAAATTCGACAGTACCCGCACCGGTGTAGTTGATAGCTTTTGCAGCAGCCACCGCCGCGTGACCCATTTGATCTCGGAGTTTCTGGCTGAGGGCTGGACTGGGCGCTTCTTCCAGGAGTTTTTGGTGCCGCCGCTGAATCGAACAATCTCTCTCACCGAGGTGGATGACATTACCGTAGTTATCCGCGAGAATTTGGATTTCGATATGTCGGGGCTTTTCGATGAATTTTTCCAAGTAAAGTCCCGGATTACCAAAAGCTGCATCGGCTTCACCTTGGGCTGCATGGAAAAGTTTGGGAAGTTCCGACGCTTCTCTGACTAGCCTCATACCCCGGCCTCCCCCGCCGGCGGTAGCTTTAATCATCACAGGATAGCCGATGTCGCGGGCTACCGACAAAGCCTCGTGTTCATCTATCAGCAATCCGCCGCTACCGGGAACAGTCGGAACTTTCACCCGCTGCATAGTTTCTTTTGCCGTGGATTTGTCGCCCATCGCCCGCATTGCTGCCGGAGACGGGCCGATGAAGGTAATTTGATGGTCAGCACAAATTTCGGCAAATCGGGCGTTTTCCGCGAGGAAGCCGTACCCCGGATGAATCGCTGCCGCGTTGCGCGTCAGGGCCGCCGAGATGATGTTAGGGATGTTTAAATAACTTTTACTGCTGGTGGGGGGGCCGATGCAAACGGCTTCGTCTGCTAACTGGACGTGCAGGGCGTGTTTATCTACGGTGGAGTGAACGGCGACCGTGGCAATCCCCATTTCCTCGCAGGTGCGAAGTATGCGGAGGGCTATTTCCCCCCGATTAGCGATTAAAATTTTTGAGAACCCCATCTTCGCTGCTTAATTCACTCAATATTCTGTACAATAATGCCTTTCGGTATGTTCTGGACAATGCTTTTGCAGAAATTGTTCATAAAAATTTATTTTACATTTTGCGCGTAGTGGTGCTATGATTCTAAATCGGCGGCGCAAAAGGGCAAGTCACAAGTTAAATGTCAGGAACCTCAACCTGTGAATCTTTAACTGGTAACGCAAAAAATCCCTGAGTGCCAGAAAAAGCGGATGTGGCGGAATTGGTATACGCGCACGCTTGAGGTGCGTGTGGCATTATGTCCTTGCGAGTTCGAGTCTCGCCATCCGCATTGAATATGTAAAACAACTGTTGACAGTTTTGGCTGTTGGCAGTTGTTTTACATTTGATTTTGAGGCGTTGCTGAACCAGGGTATGATGAAGTTGTCCTCCGAGCGCCAAAAATAACACACATTTAAAATAAATATTATGCAATGCCCAGAATGCAATTCAACTCATATCAATAAAAATGGTCACAAAAAAGGTAAACAGAATTATATTTGTAATCAATGCAAAAGACAATTGATCAATGACTATAAGCCTCAAAGAGGATATTCGGAATAAGTTAAATGTGAATGCCTAAAAATGTATGATAATGGCATGGGATTTAGAGCAATTCAAAGAGTCAAAAATGTACATCATACTACAATCATTAATTGGGTAAAATCAGCCAGGAAAATCTTACCAGATTTTGACGAATCAAAAACAAATCCCGAAGTGGGAGAATTAGATGAATTACAAAAATCTGTGGGTTAAAACGAATAAAGCCTCGCTGTGGAAAGCGGTAGATCATTTTAAGCCAGGTATTTTAGAATTGGTTTTAGGCGACCATAGCGCCAAAACTTTTGAACCACTATGGGCGGAGGTTAGTAAATGAAAATGCTACTTTTCTGTAACAGGTGAGTGGAAATTTTACCCAAATTTCATCCCGGAAGGAGACCAGGTTGTTAGCAAAACCTATGTGACAAAAATTGAGGGTAAAATACAAGATTTAGACATTACTTAGCTAGGCAAAAAAGTTTTTTTTGTTATTTTCGCTTATAAAAAAATGCTAGGGTATTCAATCAAATTACTAATTCATTATCTAAAATTTGGAGATGTTCCAATTACCCACCAAAATTCCAGAAATCATTTTCGGCTCCCCTCTCGTATTTTTGCCCGTATCATACCCTGATTCAGCAGCGCCGATAAAATAGGCTTACCAGAAAAATTGGGTTGAAAGCCCTGTCCTTATAGGACGGCTTTAGTTTCTACAAAGTGTAAAGAATGATTAAACATACGCATTTTGTAAACATAGTGTTTCGTAGTACGGTAAGATACTTGAATGATCGCATTAGAGTTTAAGTTGAAAGCCAAAGCGAAGCAATACCGAGTCATTGACGAGATGATTAGGACGGCTCAATTTGTCCGAAATAAAACTCTTAGGTATTGGACAGAGAATCAAGGGGTTAAGTTATTTTACCTGTACAAACAATGCGCCATTATGGCAAAAGAGTTTGAAGGGGCAGGTAAGCCTAATTCGATTGCACGTCAGGCTTCTGCCGCACGTGCCATTTTTGCTATCCAACGTTTTTTGGCTAATTGCAAAGCCAAGAAACCAGGAAAAAAGGGATACCCGCCTTTCAAGAAACACACTCGTTCGGTCGAATACAAAACATCAGGATGGCTACTTTCTACCGACAAAAGATGTCTGACATTTAAAGACGGTTTTGCTGCTGGGAAGTTTAAGTTGATCGGTAATCGGGATTTGCATTTCTCGGCACCTGACGAGATCAAACGAATCAGAGTTGTGCGTCGTGCCGACGGCTACTATGCCCAATTATGTATTAACGTGGAGCGAAAAGAGGAGCCTATTCCCAATGGTAAAGCTATGGGGATAGATCTGAGATTGAACCACTTTTACGAAGATAGCGATGGTTGGCAACCGTCTTACCATCGCTATCTTCGTAAAAGTGAAAAAGCTTTGAAAAGATTGCAGAAGCGGATTTCTCGAAAGAAGAAAGGTTCTAGCAATCGAAGAAGAGCGCTCAACAAGTTAGGAAGAAAGCATCTGAAAGTCAGCAGGCAGCGCAAAGACTTCGCCATTAAGACGGCGTCCGGCGTGGTAAAATCTAGCGATTTTGTAGCCAACGAAGATCTTCAGGTGCGGAATATGGTGAAAAACCATAAGCTTGCGTTGCGAATTAGTGATGCAGCGTGGTCACAATTTGCACAATGGTTAGAATGCTTTGGAAAACTGTACGACAGAACAGTAATTGCTGTTGCACCTCAGTACACTTCTCAAGACTGTTCAAACTGTGGCAATACTCTCAAAAAAATACTTTCAACTCGCACCCATATTTGCGGTTACGGTACGAGATTGGATCGGGATCGTAACGCCACAATTAACATTTTGGGAAAAGGTTTGAAAGCCCGTGCAGGAATCACTTTAAATACGGTGGGACACACCGAAATTAACGCTTGGAAACCGATCTCTACTCGTTGGTGGCAGCATCAACGAGCAAATCAACTGATTGATCCAAGAATCCTCGCGTCTTCAGACCGAGGAGTGTCAAGCAGCTACTCAACTGATAAGATGCGTTGCAATGCACGCTAGGCCGAGTGAAAGCTTTTGAGGTGGAACATGAAACGTCTGGTTATTTGCTGTGATGGAACTTGGCAACAGCTATCGAGTCCTTACCCAAGCAATATAGTTAAGCTGGCTCAATCTGTGAAACCGATCGCTAGTGATGGAGTTCCACAGGTCGTATTTTATGACGAAGGCATTGGCACCGAGAGTCAAAAGATTTTAGGCGGAGCCACGGGACTCGGAATCGATCGCAACATTGAGGATGCCTATCGGTTCCTCAGTCTCAACTATGTAGATGGTGACGAAATTTATCTATTCGGGTTCAGTCGCGGTGCTTACACCGTCAGAAGTCTAGCGGGAATGATTTATTGCGCCGGTCTTCTATCACGCCCTCACGTGACTAAAACCCACGAAGCTTACGAGCTTTACCGTCATCGAGAAGTTAAACCGCGGGATAAAATGGCTGCCGATTACCGCGACACCTATGGCGATCGCGTCCCGATTACCTTGATTGGTTGTTTCGATACCGTCGGTTCCCTAGGAATTCCTAGTGTACCTGCCTTCAAGCAGGTTCACGAACAACTCAACAAGCGCTACAGATTTCACGACACGACTTTAAATAAAGGGATTCAGAATGCCTTGCACGCCGTGGCGATCGACGAAATCCGCGAAGCTTTCGACGTAACTCCCATGAAAAAGCATCCTGATACTGAGAACCAGCGCGTAATTCAAGTTTGGTTTCCCGGCGGACATAGCTGCGTAGGCGGTGGAACGAAAGAATACAGTGGGTTATCAGATGCCGCCTTGCAGTGGATGTTGGATTCAACCCGTAAACTGGGACTTGGGCTAGAATTCGATCCTAGTGTCATTCCAACAGGTATCAATCCTAATTATGAGTGTGACTTTAAGAACGATCCAGGGGTTTTCAAATTAGCAGGAATCAAGTTGCGTGAAGTGAGCGATGCAATTGAAGAACTCCATGAAAGCACGATCAAGCGATTGCAAACCCGCCAGGACTACCGCCCCAAAAATCTACAACGACATCTCCCAAAACTTGATTCCATCCAGCAGGTTGAAAAGACTGCATCACAATCTGAAAAATTAGTAACATCACCACCTAGAACCGAGCAATACCGAGAATCTGAAAAATTAGCAGCATCACCACCTAGAACCGACAAATACCGAGAAAGAAAAACCATCATGGCAAGCAAAAGAGATACTTCACGGGACGGATTTAAAAACAAACTGGAGACGGCAGCTTTAACTGGCTTAAAGCCAATTTGGAGCTTTATTCAAAACAATTCAGGTCTTGCGAAAAAAGTCAATAAAACGCTGATCAACAATGCCATCAATAAGATTCCGGTTCGTCCCTATCAGTTTAGCACTATGTCTCCCTACACATCTTGGGATTCATTGATCGATCGCTCATACTCTGGACTCCAGTTGCCGCCTTTAGATTGGAAACCATTGACTAATGAAAATTACGTCGGCATTAATTTAGCACCTACCGAAGAGTTTGAGAAAAATCTGCCGCCGATTAAGGATTTGGAAATTTTGTATCGCAAAGACGGGGAGACACAATACTCGCCCAAATCTTCACTGATGTTTCCCTATTTTGTCCAATGGTTCACTGATAGCTTTCTGCGTACAGCTCGCGACGATCACCGTAAAAATAGTTCCAACCACCATATCGATCTGTGTAATGTCTATGGGCTGAACCCAAAGATTACAGAGATGCTGCGATCGCACAAAGGCGGCAAGATGAAAAGCCAATTTATTAATGGCGAAGAATATCCTCCGTTTTACTACGATGAGGATGGACGAGCCAAAGAAGAATTCGCAGAATTACCTCATCTTTACACCGAAAATTCCATCCCAAAATCCGAGACATTCTCTCCCGAAAAAAAACAAAAATTATTCGCGATGGGGATTGAATTAGAACGGGCAAACGTGCAAATTGGCTATGTCATGCTGAACGTTCTTTGCTTGAGAGAACACAATCGCGTGTGCGACATCTTAGCAGAACACTATCCAGCCTGGGATGATGAACGTCTGTTCCAAACTGCCAGAAACATTGTAGTGGTTGAATTTCTCAGGATTGTGTTAGAAGATTACATCAACCACATTACTCCCTATCACTTCCAATTCTTCACCGATCCACAGGCCTTCACTAATGAAAAATGGTATCGCCATAATTGGATGTCGGTAGAATTTAGTTTGGTATACCGCTGGCACAGTATGTTGCCTGATACTCTCATTCACAACGAGCAGACACTACCCATGCCTGCCTCTATGTGGAACAACAACATGATTATCAGCAAGGGGTTAGGAGGCATATTTGAAGAAAGTTGTTCCCAACCCGCCGCGCAACTGAGTTTATTCAATACGCCTGAATTTCTGTTACCAACCGAGTTAGCCAGCATTCGCATGGCTCGTCAATCAAAACTGAGAAGCTACAACGATTATCGTGAGTTGTGCAAGTATCCCCGCGTCACCGATTTCGCCCAGATTAGTGGCAATAAAAGAGTTCAACGAGAACTAAAAAGTTTGTACGGACACGTAGACAATATTGAGCTTTATGTCGGACTCTATGCCGAAGATTTGCGTCCCAACTCAGCCCTACCTCCTTTAGTGGGACGATTAATCGGAATTGATGCGTTTTCTCAAGCATTCACCAATCCTTTATTAGCAGAAAACATCTTCAATCCAGAAACTTTTTCGCCTGTGGGCTGGGAAATTATTCACAATACCAAAACGCTTTCTGAGGTAGTGCACCGCAACATTCCTCAAGGTAAAAATTATCGAATTTCGTTTTACCGCTACAATTGGAAACCCGTTTAATCAGCAAACGCATCAAGGTAAATATGAGCAATAAATTGTTTACAGAATATCCCGAACAGAATGAAGGCGAATATTGCGATCGCCTGGTCGAACAAACCAAGATCCGCATGGATAATCTTTATAAGGACAAGGAACGGGCGCTGCGAGATACTCACACCAAAAGCCACGCTGCTGTTAAAGGAATTCTCGAAATCTTTGACTTTGATGAGGAAGCGATTAAACGCGAGTTGAACAAACGCGCCTCGTTGACTTCTTCCCAACTCAATGCTATTTCCCTTAAGCAAGGCTTACTCTCTTTGCCCAAACAATATCCTGTTTGGCTGCGATTTGCCAACGGAGCTTTCCAACCCAAAAATGATTGCGAACCAGACACCCGCTCAATGGCAGTGAAAGTGATGGGAGTTGAAGGGGAACGGCTGGTGCAAAGCTATGAGTCGAAAACCCAGGATCTGATTGTTCACAATTCAGCGTTTTTCTTTGTTAAAAACATCAAAGATTACTACGGCTTTTTTTCTGCCGTCGTTGAGTCGAAGGAGGCAACAAAGAAGTGGCTGTATCAACATCCGAGGCAATTTTTAGCACTCCTCAAGGGTACGAGTTCGACTCCGAAAAGTTTACTAACAGAACGATATTGGAGCAGTTCAGCCTCTGCTTTGGGTCTCAATTCCGATTTTGATGCTTCCAAAACGAGTTTAGTTCCTGTCGAATATCCGGCTGTGATTAAATATGCGTTTACTCCGGTTTCAGGCCAACCGCCGCACAACAAGATTTTATCTCAGTCTCGACCTGGGATTCCTAAACTTCCTTTTAGCGATCGCGCTTCTTCTCTCGGTTTAGATCCGAGTCAACCCGACAATTACTACCGGGATGACATCATTCAAGCCCTTCTCCAACCTGATGCTCAATTTTGTTGGGACTTTGGCATTCAATTCCAAACTAACTCTAAGATGTCGATCGACGATACCACGATTCTCTGGAAGGAAAGCGAATCTCCGTTTTTCACAGTCGGTCGTCTCACCGTCAAGCATCAAATCATTAATTTTGAGAAACAATACGATTTCTGTGAAAACCTGCGATTTTCTCCTTGGAACGGTCTAGCAGTCCATCGTCCGGTTGGTGCAATAAATCGGCTGCGTGGCATTGTTTACCCGGTTGTCGCTTCCTATCGCTATCAGAAGCTAGGTCTGAGCGACCCAATCCCAGATCCAACTGGAAACGAGACCTTTTGAAGAAGACGCTCGCGGTTGAAACCGCGTCTACACAAACAAAACCCGGATGGTGCGCGGGTTGAAGACCGGGGGGGTGAAATTACATTATTTCTTCAGTCCGCTTGGAGTGGACATCGTTTTTGTAGGCGCGGTTTCAACCGCCGTCTTAATCTAATTTTGCCCTAATTCTGGCGGTCGCCCCATTAAGCCGGTCATCAGCCGCAAAGCTAAAAACCTCACTGGAGGAATTGTCCGCAAACACCACAATCCAAAGCGGCGAAATGCGACTATTGGCAGCCAAGTATTGGAAAATAATCTGTCTAGAAAATCGGTAAATCCTAACACGATTAAATTTTCTTTTTTGCGCCAGTTGTGATACCTTTTCAATACTCGCAAATCGCCGATATCTTCGCCTTTTTGGTGGGCTTGCTGCAAGATTTGGGCGATCGCCCCTGCGTCTCGAATGCCCATATTTAATCCCTGGCCGCCCACGGGATGGCAGCAGTGGGCAGCATCGCCAATTAGTGCTAATCTCGGTAAGGCGTAGCGATCGCTCTGCATTAACTGCACCGGAAACAAAAAGCGATCGCTCTCCAATGCCAAGTTTCCTAAAAGCCCGCCCGTGCGCTGTTCTAACAAAGCTAAAAACTCTTTTTCGTCCATTGACTGCAAAGCTTTCGCTTCCGCGTGGGGTGCAGTCCAAACTACTTGACAGCGGTTCCCAGGTAAGGGCAAAACTCCCATCGGCCCGCTCGGCCAAAAGCGCTCAAAAGCGATATCATTGTGCGGCTTTTCGGCTTTAATAGTAATCGCAACGCAGGATTGCCAGTATTTCCAGCCGCGAGTGCCGATATTTGCTGCTGTGCGGATTCGAGATTTAGAACCGTCGGCGGCAACTAACAATTTAGTACGAATTGTGCGAGTTGCGCCGTTTTGTTTGATTTGAATTTCAGCGCTATTATTTAAATATTTTACATCTATTACTTCCGCCGGACAAACCCAACTGAAATTCGGATTTTTTGCCAAAGATTCCTGCAAAGCTGACAGTATGACTCGGTGCTCGCCAACGTAACCTAAAGCTGTTTTTGGCACCGGCAATTTGCCAGTATTTCCCAAATCCGGGCGGTGGAATTCGACGACACCGGGATAGTCGCCGTCGCAGAGGTTAATTTGCTCGAAGGTGGTAATTTGGGGCAAGATTTGCTCCCAGACGCCGATACCTTCTAAGATCATTCCTGACAGCAAGGTGATTGCATAGGCTTGTTTTTTGGCGGCGGCGGCGGCGGGGAGTTGGGTTTCAATTATAGCGATTTTCAATCCGGAATCTTTTAAAGCGCTGGCTAAGGTGGCCCCCACTATGCCGCCTCCGACGATCGCGATATCAAAGTCGAGTGTTGGTGTTTGAGTCGAGGCTGTGGTTGGAGAAAGTTGGTTTACGGGCATTTTCAAGGGATGTTGTCAAAGTTAATTGGATTGTTACTTTTTTATTGTAAAGAATTATTTCGATTTAGGGCGATCGAGAAGAGGAGAGTATCGGCATTCGTGAAAATCAAGGTTTTCAGACTACGAGCTCCAAATGCAAGTCCTGGATGCACTCGCTACCTCAGAAACCCGGTTTCTTCCTATATTTCTCCTCACTAAACGCAAAACTCGTAGAAACCAGGTTTCTAGCCCCTCCGATGGGTCAGCCCTGAAACTATAGCAATCCTAAATCATTCATGAGGATTTGTAGGGGTAGTGCCCCCGTGCCTACCCCAGTATTTAGGGGCAACCACGGGGGGATTGCCCCTACAAGAATTATGGAAATGATTTAGGATCGCTATAATGACTAATGACTAATGACTACTGACTAATGACTACTGACTAATGACTGATGACTAATGACTACTGACTAATGACTACTGACTAATGACCATTTCCTTTGTGTTTTCCACGGCCAGCGCTGATACTTCCTGGCAAATGGGAATCTCGATGACAAACTCTGCACCTTCGCCGGGGGCAGAAATACACTGCAATTTGCCTCGGTGTTTTTCAACTATAATCTGATAGCTGATTGACAGTCCCAAGCCTGTGCCTTTGCCGACGGGTTTAGTAGTAAAAAATGGATCGAACAACTTGCCAATA
The DNA here is from genome assembly GCF_036705055.1 of Microcoleus sp. CZ3-B2. NCBI lineage: Bacteria > Bacillati > Cyanobacteriota > Cyanophyceae > Oscillatoriales > Microcoleaceae > Microcoleus > Microcoleus sp. CZ3-B2. The sequence continues at coordinate 61,998 of NZ_JAUBTN010000022.1, forward strand.
ACTTCTTGATTGATTCCCATCCCGTTGTCGGCAATCCGAATTGTTACTGTGTCTGAATTCGCACTCGTGCTAATCCGAATTCGGTTGTGGCGAGAATATATTTCTTGTGAAGAATGACTGCTGTTGTATTCTTCGAGGGCGTCTAGCGCATTTCCTAAAAGATTCATAAATACTTGATTGAGCTGACCTACATAGCACTCGACTGGTGGAAAATTGCCGTATTCTTTGATAATCTCAATCGCCGGACGAACTACATTAGCTTTGATCCGGTGCTGCAAAATTAGCAAAGTGCTTTCGATTCCTTCGTGAATGTCTACTAGCTTCATCTGCGATTCGTCGAGTCTGGAAAAGTTGCGTAAGGATACAACTAAGTCGCGGATGCGATCGGCTCCTACTTTCATTGATTCCAAAATCTTTGTAAAGTCTTCCATTAAAAAGTCAATTTCAATATCTTCGGCTGCTTCTACAATTTCCGGGACGGGATTTGGGTATTTTTCCTGGTAAAGGTTGAGCAAACTGAGCAAGTCTGTGGCGTATTGGCTGGCGTGGGTGATGTTGCCGTAGATGAAGTTAATCGGATTGTTAATTTCGTGGGCGACGCCGGCGACTAGCTGCCCGAGAGAAGAGATTTTTTCGGTTTGGATTAGTTGAGTTTGAGCTTGGTGCAACTCGCGGACAGCTTTTTCGAGCTCGGCTGCTTGCGATCGATACTGTCCCTCGGATTGCTTGAGTGCTTCCAAAACTTGGACTCGATCGCTAATGTCGGTGTGAGTTCCCACCCACTCGCGAATGCTGCCGTCGGCTGCCAAAAGAGGGACGCCCCGCACCCAAAAGTGTCTGTAGCTGCCGTCTGCGGCCCGCAAGCGGTGCTCGACTTCGTAGAGACTTTTTGTTTCTATGGCGCGCTTCCAAGCTTGTCTGGTGCGATCGCGGTCTTCTGGGTGTACTGCTTCTATCGAGTTGTCCTTCTCTTCCAAGCTGATGCCCGTATAAGCCATCCAATCAGGCTGAGGCCTGTCGAAGATTCCGCTAGCGTTGGTTGTCCAAACCATCTGTGCGGTGGCCATAGCCAGCGATCGGTATCTTTCCTCGCTCAGACGCACAAATTCTTCGGCTTGCCGGCTGGCTGTCACGTCGCGCAAAATAGCTGTGAATATGATTTCGCCTGCCACTTCAAGTTTGGAAATAGAAGCTTCGGCGGGAAATTGCGTACCGTCTCGGCGGCGGGCGAAAATTTCTTTGCGGTTGCCCATGTTTCGGGCTTGTTTAACCCCGTCGCCGAAATTGCTGACGAGGTGGCTGTGAGGGGCGACAAAAGCTTCGGGCAACAGCAGGTTAAGGGATTGCCCGATCGCCTCCGCTGCTGTCCACCCGAAAATCCGTTCTGCACCTTGGTTGAACAGGATAATTTTTTGGTCAGCATCCACGGAAATAATCGCGTCGTCGGCAATTTCTACAATGCCGGCGAAACGAGCTTGAGACACTTGCAGCGCTTGTTCAGCTTGGAAGCGATCGCTGATGTCGCGGGCGATCGTCGAAATGTATGCGAGTTTGCCACCGGATGCGGAGTGAGAGATGATGACTTGGCTGATGGGAATTTCAAGTTTTGATGCTGATACAAAGGCTGTTTCTCCGCTCCAAACACCCCCGGAAACAGCGGTGGCGATCGCTTGTTTCCAAGTGCTGCGGGCTGAGGCTGCCGTGAATTCTGCAACTTGTCGCTTGGATATATCTTCGTTTTCGTTTATACCCACCATTTTTCTGCCTGCTTTGTTAATGTAAACGGCGTATCCTTCGAGGTCGCAGATACCTACAAAATCCGGCGTTGCTTCCAGAATTGCTGCCAGACTGCTATTGTCGAAAATTTGCTGCTGCAATTGTTCGTTGGCGATTTGCAGTTGGAGAGTCCGTTTCTCAACTTTATTTTCTAAGTCTGATTTAGCTTTCCTCAGTCCGAGTTCCGCTCGATAGCGCTTCCGGTCGGCCGTGCAGAGAATTTTTGCATTTTGCCAAATCAGAACTGTAAAAATAATCACGTTCAATACGCTTAACAGCGATATTCCGACCTCCGACCTGTAGGCTTGTAAGCGCTCTCCCGAGAGGATGAAATAACCCACTAAAGGCGGGATAATAATTGCCTGCGGCAACAAGCGCCTCGCCATGATGCCGCCAGCGCGATCGCTCGCCATTACTGCTATGAATCCTCGCTCTGGATTGGTAAATAAAATACCGAAGCTCAGCAACATAAATGCTGCGGACGTGTGCAAAGCCATTCCTGTATAATCGCCAATTCTGTAAAATAAAGCTTTGCCATAGATGTAGCCTATTAAACCCAGAAATGCAATAAAAAATGCTGAACAGCTTAAGATTTGAACCCCTAGATATTTAGGACGGCGTTCTGACAGCAGCAGCAGGGCTGTTCCCAGTAATAAAAAAGCAGTAGCAGTATTTGGTGCCATCCGTCCAGGTGTTCCGGGGCTTGTCAATTTGTAACTTTCTTTAAATAGCAGTTGGTCGATGCCTAAGTCTAAACTAAAGCTATATTGAACTAGGGTTAAGAAGGTAATTAATATAATAAAAAATGAGCAGCTAAAAATTAAAAATTTAGTGATTTTTTGATGCTTTATTGCTGTTGATTCGGCGCGCCGGATCTGTTGGATGAACAGAGAAAACCCACCCAAAATAAAGCAGACCGCAGTATTGGCTTTCATGGTCACGAGTCCGGGCAGAATGCTCTTTAAGAGTTGCAGATCGAATATCCAACCCAAAATGACTGTACAGCCGATCGCGATTACTGCAATACTAGCTTTTTTGGAAAAAGACTGGACTGCCGCCATTGGGGTTAATCGCCTTTGCACTTGTTGTGCTCCTTCAAAAAGTTCCAATTTCTCCATCCCTCAAATTATTTGGGTTTCTACGTATTCAAGGTAACAATAAACACTGTAGGTATATTGTTGCCCGCTATACAAAGCTGCTTAAGATTTTCTTAAAACTGTCAAGCATAAAATATGAATTATTTTATCTAACTTGAGAGATATAGTCAACTGAAGGTTTAAGGCTCTTATGTAGAAACCATTCGGCAGAATTCAACAATTTTTATTTATGGTAAATTAAAAAAAATTCTTTGTTCCTTGTTCGTTGTCCCTTCGATCTCGGAAATTGGCGCCCGATTCATCGGCAAAACCGAGTTTTTTTACTCAGTACATGGAGGGATAATTGTAGCGGATGAATCACTCTGCAACAAAATCGCTCGCATTGTACACCGGCTGATGCGGCTGTGGGAAATGCGATCGGCACAAAAGTTAGGCTAAACAGTTCTTTAAAAGACTTGACAATATGCACTAAATTGCTTGTGATTACGAGCTTGAAAACTATTGCTAGAATCCTCAATCTTATAGCAATTATTAAAACTCCCCGATCCCGGTAAAAACACGGCATTGCCGTGTCCCTACAGATGCTCGCGTCCAATCGTGTTGGGTTTTGTTTATCAACTAATTACTGATGACGGATTACTAATGACTAATGACTAATGACTGCTGACTCCCAACTTTTGAAGTGCGATCATTGCTTCGGTTGCTGACGGGTAACGCTGGGGAAAAGCGTACAGCACCATCTGGTCTAAAACGCGAGCCAACTCCGGAGTGACAGTTGCATTTTTCTGCCAGATGAGATTGCCTAAATTATCAACTCTGAGTTGTTTCGGGCGCATCCCTGTCAAGGCTTGAATCCCGATGATCCCGACAGCATAAATGTCACTGCACTGTTTCGGGGAACCGATGGCTTGTTCGGGGGGAATATAATCTTGCTGAGTACCGCCGCGCGATTTCGTTTGACCGGTGCTGTTTTGTGAAGTGTTGATTTCTTTAACTGCCCCAAAGTCAATTAATACAATCTTGCCATCTGATGCCCGCCTGATTAAGTTTTGAGGGTGAACGTCGCGGTGAATTACATCTTGTTTGTGAACAAAAAAAAGCACTTCCAAGATATCTTTCAACAAAGCGATAACCTGATGTTCTTCCCAGGGTTTACCTTCGATTAGTTCTTGATACAAGGGTTGCCCTTCGATGAATTGATTGACTAAATAAAAATATCCATCTTCTTCAAAGCGAGCTAACAATTCTGGTATCCGATCGTGTTGGCCCAATCGATATAAAACCCGCGTTTCTCGCTCGAATAACTGGCTGGTTCTTTCTGACTGGCTTTTCAGGCGCTTGACAAGGCAAAAAGGTCGATCGGGCAAGTTTTCATCTTCAGCGAGATAGGTGTCGCTGTACTCCGTGCTCACTAAATGTTCTCGGATTCGGTAACGCATCCGCAGCAGTTGTCCCAATATCGGATCGAGAGATTGAGCTGGTTGCGTGCCTTTTTGTACACCTCTGATGATGCAGTCCCAAAGATTTGCTCCAACTACTCTTTCTTCTGCTTCAATAATTCCTGCTTGCTTCAGTACCTTGGTGAGGTCTTTCCACAAGTTGTAGCCGACATACCGCGCCAGGTAGCCCACTGTGTAGCCACGGGCGATCGGATCGTTTTGCTGAATTTCTTGGTATGTCAAACCCCCTAAAACTCCTCGCACGATCGACTGTTGCAACCGAGTTAGGCGTTTTTGGGTTTGTTCGTACACCAGATTGTCTAAAAAATTTATTGCTTCTTCTACTGTCATATTTTCATGGTTTAAGTTACTCGTGCAGCCGCTATAGGTTTTGTTTTTATGTTTCTGTTATAGGCGGTTTATGTTCAATTGACTAGCATTTTAGGATCGAAAACTTAATAACTTAAGCACTTCCTACAGTCTTTTCTTATCTAAGGATCGAAAACTTAATAATACCAATTTCATAAAGTAGCGCTAGATATTACCCCCCCAACCCCCCCCGCGACTTCGGGGGGGCTAAGACTTCATCTATAGCACATATGAAAGAAAAATGGTATAACTTAAGCACTTCCTACAGTCCTCTCTCCAGAAGCCGCGAGATAGAAGGAGGCTCTTCCTCCGCACCTGCATTACCAGGCAGAGCGAAAGTAACGAGCAATTTGTTATTTGTTGATTGTAATTCCGAATTGCCAACTGCCAACAATCAACTGCCAACTGCCAACTACTTAATCTTGTTTACGTAGCCCCACAAACTGTAATCGCGGCTCAGCCAACCCCTAAAAAAAGCCATTTGACTCGGATCTTCTTGCACCCGTTTGTAACGGTAAATAATCCGTTCGTTAATCATTTGTAGCGCTGTATTTTTGTTATTAGCGACTTTCAATGCTTCCCTGGTGCGCGAATCAAAAATACCAGTTTGGGGCAATCCTAAAGCTTGCTGCAAAAATGTAATAGAATTGTTAATACCGAAATTAACTGCGGTGTCAAACATGACGATCGCCAAAGCAGGCTGCATAGTTCCCGAAAGACTAGAATCCCAGTAATATTTATAAATTTCTAGGAGCTCTGCTTCCGACATTTGCGTCACGTCAAGGGGCGGCAGCCCGCGACTGTAGCGGTACGAGTTGTATTCTGTTTGCAGGATGCCCCGATAGGTTCTGCCGCCTTTATCGGCTGGGTGATTGCTGAATCCACCCTCAAAATATAAGGTGAAATAAAGAGCAGTTTGAAATACTCGCTGCCGAAAGTTCGCTGTTTGCTGTTGTGCGAGAGTCTTTTGGGCAAAAGGCAAGGGGATTGCTAAGGCTAACAAGAGTATCCCCAGCAGGAGGTTTGGCTTCCACTTGATGTTAGGTTGGTGCTGTGTCGCTTGCTTGTCGCTCATAAATTCTCTGTGACGATCGCGCGTAATTCCGGTAAAACTGGTACTCTGCAAAATAATATAGATTCAACCTTTAACTTGATAGCACAGATAGGCCGCCAAATGAATTCCGATTTTCGCAACCAATCCGAAACACCCCAATTTGAAGATGCTGCATCGCTGACAGTCGTTGCAGAAACCTATTACTCCCAAGGCGATTTAGCAGCAGCAGTCGCTGCTTGTCGCCAAGCTCTGGAATTGCAACCGGATTGCGCGGCGGCTTACGTGACAATGGGTAACGTGCAGCAAGCCAGCGGCCAAATTGAGGAAGCGATGCGGTTTTATTCGGAGGCGATCGCCCTGAATCCCGATTTTGCTGAGGCCTATGCTAATTTGGGCAGTATGCTCTACAAGCAAGGGCGTTTGGTGGAGGCGACTGTCAACTACCAAAAGGCGATCGAACTCAAACCAACTTTGGCCGCTGCTTACTGGAATTTGGCAGGGGCGATGAAGCAGCAAGGGCAGTTTGATGCTGCTGTAGCCTACGAACAAAAAGCTCTCGAACTCAATCCCCATCTGGCTCAGGTAGATTTTTACATAAATTTGGGAGATAAATTAGCGCGGCAGGGAAAGCTAGATGAGGCTGTGGCTGCATGGCAGCGGGCGATCGCATTAAAACCCGATTTACCCGAAGCATACTGTCAAATTGGCATAATTTTGCGCCACCAAGGCAAATTTAAAGACGCCATACCCAACCTGCAAAAAGCCCTAGAAATTAAACCCGATTTTATTTCAGCCCACCAACATTTGTGCGGCATCCTCAGAGATACTAGCAATTTAGCAGCCGCGCGGCAAGCCGTGCACGCATACAGCCAAATGTGCGCCGAAACCGATCCGATTATGACGGCGATTTACTTCGTCAGCACCTATCAAGTATCGGGATTGAATCAAATTGCAGGCGATCGATTTTTAGAATTAGAATCCTACTTGCAGCAAAACTTACAAACGGCAAGTTCGGTAGAAATTAAATCGCTTTATGCAAACTTCTTATTCAGCACGCCCTATCTGCGAGATGACTTGGCAGCCAACTCTCAACTTTACAGATTAATTGCCAAAAAGTACGTTGACAAATGTATCAAACCTAATTTTCCTCAACCTGCAAATTACAGTTACCAACCAAAAACCCCAGGTAGCAAGTTAAAAATCGGCTTTTTATCCAATCACTTCAGCCGCCATTCTGTAGGTTGGTGCAGCACTGACATCATTCGCGAATTGTCCGGCATCACACCCAACTTGCATTTATACGCTTCCGAAAGAATTGTCCCAGACGATCGCACTCAGGAATTTGAAAAAATTGGCAAACTGACTTTCCCCAAAACTTACCCGAACGGACTTGCCAATTCTGCAGAAATTATCGCCAAAATTCAGCAAGATGAATTAGACGTTTTAGTCGATTTAGATTCTCTCAGCGTACCGATTCACGCAGACATTCTCTACCAAAAAACAGCACCAGTTTGTATTTCTTGGTTGGGATTTGATGCACCTTACATATCCTCGGAAAATTACTTTCTTACAGACTGGCACTCGCACCCAGAAGGTCGCGAAAAATATTATGACGAACAGCTAATTAGGATGCCAGATTCTTTTGTAGCGGTGTCAGGTTTTCAGAGGTACGGAGTCGATCCGGTGGCATTGAGAAGGTCGAATCGGATCGGTTTGGATCAGATAGTTTACCTGTGCGTCGCTCCGGGCCGAAAATTTAATCGCGACTTAGTAAAAGCACAAGTTGCGATTCTCAAACAAGTGCCGAACAGCGTTTTAATTCACAAAGCTTTGGGCGATGCTGCGGTGTTTGAGGCTGCGTATCATCAAGCTTGCGAAGCTGAAGGAGTCAGCAAGCACCGAATTAAGTTTTTGCCGAGGTTTGCTACGGAGGAAGAGCACAGAATTGTCTATTTGCTGGCAGATGTTTTGTTGGATTCCTATCCTTACAATGGAGGAACTCACACTTTAGAGGCTTTGTGGTTTAATTTGCCTGTGGTGACTCGTACCGGAGAGCAATTTTTGTCGAGAATGGGTTATTCGTTTTTGCAGGTTTTGGGGATGGAAACTGGCGCGGCTCAGTCTTGGGAGGAATATGTGGATATGGGTGTAAAATTGGGTAAAAATGGTGATTTGAGACAGGCAATTCAAGCGCATTTGATGAAGTCTAAAGACCCAGCTAATTTGTCGCCGCTGTGGAATCCTAAAAAGTTTGCTGGTGATATGTATGGGGTGTTTGAAAAACTGTGTAAAATCAATTTTGAAAAGTAGGGACACGGCAGTGCCGTGTCCGGCGCAGGGACTAGGACACGGCAAGGCAGTGTCCCTACAATTAATCGGGCGATGGTTACATTTTTAATCAAGGAAGATGGATTATTTTTGGGTAGGGAAACGGCATTGCCGTGTCCTCGGTTGCCTATCCTTGCGATGCAAAGGTCAACGATATCATTCCTCATCTCAAATCTAAAATCTAAAATAATATGAGTTTAACACTGCCAACTATTAAGTTTTTGAAACAGCCGACTTCGGAAGCTTGGGTGGAACAGGCGATCGCCCATTTGGATACAATTTTGTTAGATCATTCTCACTGCGAGCGGAAAGCGGCGGGAGTAGCGTTAAATTTAATGTTTCGCTATCCAGCGCGGGAAAAGTTGGTGAGGATGCTAACAGCGATCGCCAGGGAAGAATTAGAGCATTTCGATCAAGTCAACCAGCGGTTGGAACAGCGCGGTATCGCTTTGGGGCCTTTGGCTGCGCCTCCCTACGGTGCCGGTTTGTCCGCCCAAATCGAATTAGCTAAGTTTTACCGCAGTTTAATGGCGAAGGCAAGCGCGCCATTATGGGATATATTGGATTTTAGCAACAACTTATTTCGATCGCCCTTTGGTGATAGAACGGCTGGAGGAATTATCATTGTTAGAAAGTCAGTTGCTGGCAAGTCTTTATCCTGAACCGAGAATTCACAGTTAAAAGTTGGGTGTATTTCTATACTGTAAAGCAAAAATAATCAGTAGTTTTACGGTTGCTACAGCAAACCAATAAGTATAATTTTCAACAACCCATGAGAACCCAACATTTAGATTTTTTGATTCGTTCCTGGGAAACGCGCGATCGGGCGGATGCGTTCAATTTAATTAAAAATATTTTAGCAGAGTACGGTTTAAACTGTGAGCCTTGCGGGGCAGATCGAGATGTCTATGATGTCGAATTATTTTATCATAAAAATGGTGGAGAATTTTGGGTAGTAGAACGGCAAGAAGAAATCGTGGGTACGGCCGCTTATTATCCGATTGAACGCGGTAATAATGCTGTAGAAATTCGCAAAATGTATATTTTGCCGGCAGTAAGGCGAAAAGGTTTGGGAAAGTTTTTACTGCAAGAGTTGGAAAGTACAATAATGGCTCGCGGCTTTGATGAAATCTGGATCGAAACGGCTAGCGTTCTCAAGGAAGCTGTTAAGATGTACGAAAATAGCGGATATTTACCGACGACTGGTGTGGAAACGCCAAGGTGCGATCGGGTTTACAAAAAAATTATAAAATAAGGAAGTTCGGCAACGGATTTTGTAACGGATTTAACAGATGTAATATCAATTCCAGTTGCACCGTCAGGTGATGTTGACTGTTGACTGTTTGAACAATACCGATGCAACCGGAAACGATATAACAAATAACAAATAACAAATAACAAATAACAAATAACAAATAACAAATAACAAATAACTCGTTAATTTCTTTTTTGCCGCAGCGGAATCTCGATCGCAAATTCGGCACCTTCTCCCACTACAGAATTGCACGACAACTGACCGCCGTGTTTTTCTACGACAATAGAGTGCGAAATTGCCAATCCTAAGCCCGTGCCTTTGCCGACTGGTTTTGTGGTAAAAAATGGGTCAAACAAGCGCTGTTGCACGTCTTCGCTCATCCCTGGGCCGCTGTCAGTTATTCGCATCGCCACGCAGTTATTTTCCGTTACTTCGGTACGAATCGTAATTGTGAGATTTTTGCCCGTGCGAGCGAAATTATCAATTTCCATTTCCACAGCGTCGATCGCATTTGTCAACAAATTCATAAATACTTGATTTAACTGACCGGGATAACATTCTACTAAAGGCAATTTACCGTATTCTTTGACAATATTAATAGGCGGGCGATCGGGTTTATTTTTCAGGCGGTTTTGCAAAATCAGCAGCGTGCTTTCGATGCCTTCGTGAATATCAACTTGTTTCATTTCAGCTTCGTCAAGTCTTGAGAAAGTCCGCAGGCTCAAAACAATGTCGCGGATGCGATCGGCTCCGGCCTTCATAGATGATATCATTTTCGGTAAATCTTCAATAAGATAATCAATTTCAAACTCTTCTCTCGCCTCTAAAATTCTGACAGGTGGCTGCGGGTATTCCTGCTCGTAAAGTTGCAGCATTTTTAGCAAGTTTTGAGTGTATTCACTGGTGTAGCTGAGATTACCGTAGATAAAATTAACCGGGTTGTTAATTTCGTGGGCGACACCTGCTACTAACTGTCCCAAACTCGACATTTTTTCACTTTGAATTAATTTAGTTTGGGTGCGTTGGAGTTGGTGCAAAGTTTGTTCTAGGTGTTGAGTTTGAGCTCTAGCTAATTCAGCCGCTGTACGGGTTTGGGTGTATAATTCTGCGTGGTCGATCGCGATCGCAATTTGAGCAGTTACCGCTTGCATCAGCTCGACTTCCGAATCGCTCCAATGGCGCGCGGACACAGCCTGATAGCAGCTAATCGTGCCTATATCGCCGGAAGCAGTATGAACCGGCAGCGACAGCACTGAGTTAATTTTAAATAACTGAAAAATTGCGCGCACTTCTACATCTTCAAACAAGCTAACATCATCAACTCGCATAATTTTTCTGCCCAAAATCTGCTGCACTGCGGCACTAGATTTGTCATCTACAGCATAAGTACCCAACAAACTCGGCAAATCTGCATTCTTCGCTTCGCAAACTATTTCCCAAAACGGAGGATTGCTGTTGGGGCGATACCAAATGAAGATGCACCAATCTAGCTGGATAAGATTGCGAATTTCTTGAACTGCGGTTACTAAAATTGTGTCTAAATCCAAAGAATTGCGGATTTGGTTGGCAATTTGATTCAACAGTTGTTCTCGCTGAGCTTGCTGTCTCAGGGATTGTTCCGATCGCACTAATGTTTCTTCGGCCACTTTGCGATCGGTTAAATCTTGGACGACTGCTTGGATATGTTTTTGATTTCCCACTTCGATGGCTGTCAGCACAACTTCTGCAGGAAACTCAGTACCGTCTAAGCGCCGGTGCAGCCAATCAAAACGGTGGTTTCCGCGCTCAAAGGCGAGATCCATCATTTCGCTCGCCAATGTCGAAGAATCTCTGCCATTGGGTTGAAAAGGCGGCGACAATTTACCCGGATGATTGCCAATAAACTGCTCTTTGCAAGTATATCCAAATAGTTTTAATGTGGCGTTATTGACATCGTAAATACTATTTTCATCGGACATAAAAACAGCTATAGTGGTTAATTCGTAGAGTGCTCGAAATTTGGCTTCCGACTGTTTCAATGCCGCTTCTGTTTGCTTGCGAGCGGTAATGTCGGCAACCATTGCCAAAGCCCCGACATAGCGCCCTTCTTTGTCTGAGAAGGCATTAGTAGAAACCATCGCCCACAAGTCGCTGCCGTCTCGGCGAAGGAACTTAAAATCGTGCTTTTCGCTAATTCCTTCACGGCGGCGGTTGAGATTGGCTTCGGCGATCGCCATGCCTTCTGCATCCATGAAAGCAAATAGCGACTGCCCGAGCATTTCCTCTACCGTACAGGCGAGCATATCGACCATTGTTTGGTTAACAAAAGTAGTTTTACCCTCCGCATCGATCGTCCAAATTCCTTCATCGGCTGTCTCGACAATACACCTGTATTTTTCCTCGCTTTCCCGGAGGGCTTCTTCTGCTAAATGGCGATCGGTAATATTTTGAGCCATTAACAATCCGCCGCTGATTTCTTGTCGCTTGTTTCTGACTGGCAAAGTGTAACCGAGGTAAATGCGATCGCAGTAAGTAAATTCTGAAACAACGGTTTCTCCTGCTAGCGCCGCCCGATAATTCGGTTCGATGGCACGGCAAAAATCGGACTCGAATACTTCCCAGATTGTCTTGCCTTCCATCAATTCTTTAGAAAGCCCCATTTCTGCTAATTCTGTACCTTCTACCAGGGTGTAGCGCATTTCTTGGTCAAACAGCATTACTGCACCGTTAGGAATGTTGCTTGCCATCGTGCGGTAAAGCTGTTCGCTTTTTTCCAGTGCTGCTTCTGCTTGTTTGCGATCGCTAATGTCAATGACGAGTGCACCGATGCCGATCGCCTCACCGTCTTTGTCTAACAGAGGAAAATAAGAGCCTGTCATGTGTAGCACAACCCCGGGCAGCCTGGGATTTTCAGCGCTCGTCTCGATGTTAATTAAGGGAGTTTTCGTTCTCAATATTTCGGCGTACAAAGGCTCTAGAATTGGAGCGATATGCGGCATTATTTCGCGTAGAGTCTTGCCGAGGTGTTCTGCGGCAGTGAGGCAATTTATTTGTGCTAAAAATTGATTGATTTGCACGTACCGCAGTTGCGAGTCAAAAATGCAAATTCCCGCCGGTGCCTCCTGCAAAAAACTATCGAACAGTGCTTTTTTTTGTGCTAATTCTTGTTCTAAAGCTTGGCGATCGCTAATATCTGTCAAATAACCAACCATCCCAATAACTTCTCCCGTCTTGTCTTTTAGCAGCGAAAGGGACAGGTGCGATTCAAATTGTTCTCCAGACTGGCGACAGGTAATAATTTCTACTTCGTGAGAACCTTTTTCTTTTAGGGGTTTGATGACTTGATCTAATAAAAATTCCTGCTGTTGGGGAGGGTAAATTATAGAAATATGCTTTCCGATTACCCAATCTTCTTGATATCCGTATAACCTTTCGGAGGCTTGATTCCAACTGGTAATATACCCGTCGATATCGGTGCAAATCACCGATTCTCGAATTTGGTCTAAAATCTGACTGTGGTGGTGCAGTTGCGATTTTGTCACTTTGAGTTCGGCGTTTTTTTGTTGGAGTAGTTCCTGAGTTTTGGCCAGTTCAGCAGTCTGCTTTGCGAGCAATTTTTCTATATTTAAATTGCTGCGATCTGTTGATTCCAGCGGCTCGCTATTGTCATTCTGAATATTAAAAATTTCTTCCGCACTCAGCCAAATCGCGGACTCTCCTTCTGTTTCAATTGTCCGCTGGGAAACTCGCACGGGTACGAGATAGTTATTTTTATGTTTGTATGCTGCGGCGCACGATCGCGTGCAGCTATTTTTAGTAAGACTTTCTCGATTGTTTTTTGTGTCAGCGCAATCTGTTTGCAGAATTTCCCAGTAGTTGAGCTTGAGAGTTTCTGTAACTGTGCGCCCGATCGTACTTGCAAAAGCTGGATTTACGTCGAGAAAAGTCCCGTCTGTCCGGCACAATGCTAGCCCGATCGGACTGAGTTCTAATAAGTTGCGGTTGCTGCGATCGCTCCGGTCTTCTCCTAACTGGCTTTGCATCTGACTTAGCTAGACTTGGGTGATTCAATTGGGAGCATATAGGGCTTTGTAAAAAGCATTTTTTTATTGAGCGTGTTCCGCGCGCCTTCATTGTAAAACTCGCGAGCCGGGACAGCACTCTAAATGTAAAACAGAGACGCTCCGATTCAATTATATCTTTATTATCTAGTTTATTGTAACTTTTATAACTCGGTAAGGAAGTTCGACTAAGGAAGCCGAACTTCCCTCTATGGGTTACATCAGTTAAATCTGCGATCGAATCCGTTGCGGAACTTCGTTCAATTAATCGCGGGCGATACCTTCGGCGCGGGCGGCCAACTGCACTGCATCGGCGACTGCTATCGCAACTCTTTCGTCAAAAACAGACGGTATAATATGTTCTTTGTCAAGTTGTTCAGGGCTGACTAAAGAGGCGATCGCGTAAGCTGCACCCAAATACATACTCGTCGTAATCGTGCTAGCTTTGCAGTCCAAAGCACCTCGAAATATCCCCGGAAATGCCAAAACATTGTTAATTTGATTTGGGTAGTCGCTGCGTCCGGTAGCAATAATTGCCGCATCCTCCATAATTAATTCTGGCTGAATTTCGGGAATGGGATTTGCCATTGCAAAAACAATCGGATTCTCGGCCATCGATTGCACCATCGATCGCGTCAGCACGCCGGGGGCGCTAACGCCTAAAAATACATCCGCACCGGCGATCGCATCTGCCAAAGTACCGCCCTTGGCCACAGCAAATTCTAGTTTTTCTGGGTTCATGTCCGTGCGGTCTTTGGAGAGGATACCTTTGGAGTCGCACATGATGATATTTTCGGCACCTGCTTGGCGCAGCAAGCGGGCGATCGCGACTCCGGCCGCACCGGCACCGTTAATCACGATACACACTTGGGCGAGGGTTTTTTTGACAATTTTCAAGGCATTAATTAGTGCTGCCAAACTGACAATTGCAGTGCCGTGCTGGTCGTCGTGAAAAATTGGAATATCTAAAGTTTCCCGCAATCTTGCTTCGATTTCAAAACAGCGGGGAGAAGAAATATCTTCGAGATTCACTCCCCCAAAAACCGGGGCAATATTCTGCACCGTGCGAATAATTTCTTCGGTATCTTGAGTATTCAAACAGATAGGAAAGGCATCAATTCCAGCAAATTCTTTAAACAGCATAGCTTTGCCTTCCATGACCGGCAGGGCGGCCTCTGGCCCCAGGTTTCCCAGTCCTAAAACTGCGCTGCCGTCGGTAACAATGGCAACAGTATTTTGTTTGATTGTGAGGTTGTAAACTTGTTGCGGATCCTTGGCGATCGCAGTACAAATGCGGGCGACTCCGGGGGTGTAGGCCATTGCCAAATCAGACTGGCGTTTGAGGGAAATTTTGCTTTCTACGCTGATTTTTCCGCCTCGGTGCAAGTGGAAAGTGCGATCGTACACGTCGAGCACTTTGATATCCGGTAGCGCTTTCACGGCTTGGACTATTTCTTCGGCGTGCTCGGTGCTCGAAGCATCGACGGTGATATCGCGAACTGTAGTGGCGCGGGTTTGCTCGATCGAGTCGATTTCTCCGAAGTTGCCGCCGACAGAGGCGATCGCGCTGGTGACGCTAGCGAGCATTCCCGGCTGGTTCGGCAGAGCAACGCGAATCGTTAAACTAAAGCTGGGGTTCGGTGTCAGTTTTACCATGATGGCTTAATTTGAGATTTGAGAATTTCAATCTTAGATTTTATCGCCCATGTTAGACATAAAATTTAATAATTAAAATTTTCAACTTAAATTTTTAACAAATTCTCCGATCGCGGCAGAGCGATCGCACGATATATCGCCGTAGGGTGCGTCAGTTTCAACCTGTTTGAATTGTGTCAAAAATCGGGACTGACGCACCCTAAGCTGTTGCTCATATAGATTGTGTATGGCAATTGAGGGGGAGAGGGGGATCGGGGGAGAGAATTTGACAATTTTTGATTGTCATCAAAATCTACAATTTAAATGCACAACAGCTTACGAACTACTAGCGATATATCGCCGTAAGGTGCGTCAGTTTCAAAGTGTTTGAATTGTGTCAAAAATCGGGACTGACGCACCCTACTAACTACTAACGATATATCGCGTGGTGAGGTACGCCCTATGCCCTATGCCCGGTTTGGCCTATGCCCTATACCTCATAGGAGAGATCGAAAGGCTCTACTAACTCTCAACTGTCTTTTGAAGCGAGACACCCGGAAATTTTATGCGGCGTTTTAGCGGCTTTGATGGTGGAGCTAAAAAGTAGATGCACGGCTGTTTGAGCCTGCAGGTAAAAATCAGAGCGACTGACAAGCGAGCCTTTTATATATTAATTTTCCCGACTTGTTTAACACTCTTTTATAGCGAGTGAAATGTTGATTTCGATCGAATTACCTGCACGATTTGCCCTCTAGATTCCAGCAACTGAACTAACAAGCAATCTATGCGATGCCTGCACGCTGCACAGCTTGGGCAGATCGCAGCGATTTGCTGGTTGCTAACTGTCAATTTTAGCGATCGTTCGCAGCATCCGCACAAATAACAGTAAAGAATTTGCAAGCAATACAATCGGGGGGAACTTTTTCGGAGTTTGGGAGTTCGACAGGTTGCTCGTCTTCGCTGTCGGTGGGAAAGATGCACAGGCCAACTTGTCTGACTCCAGCCATGAGTTCGACAACTCGATCTAAAATACTGTCGATTCTTTGAATTAGTTCGTCTGCTACATCCAGACTCGGCGCGATGATGAAAAAGGTTTTGACTCCTTCGGGACAAGTGGCGAAGCCGAGGGTGCAATCTTCTAATAGTGCTTGAGTTGAAAGACTCAGAGGCTCATCGAAGCGATCGATTACTGCTCGATCGAAGGCTTGTGTCAGAGAACGATCGCCAAAAACAGGTTGAGATAACATAACTACTTCCTTTCGTAGGATTTTTGGGAGCATTGAAAAAATTTTAACATACCTTAATGTAAGCGATTTAACAAAATTATTTAGCGATCGCGATCGTTGACTATATGTGATCTTGACAGGTTTGTTTGGCGATCGGCATTGTGATAATCTGTAGTCTAAGATACGAAACGCTGTGATTGAGGTCAGGATAGAAAATATTATCGAGGGGGAAATCCCCCCAGCAGTAAAGCTAAAAGTTGCGATCGACCTCAACCCCTAGCGTTTAAAATAAATATCCAATCAAAATATTAAAGATGAACTCGATCGCCCAACAGTTAAAAACCAGATTTGAAAAAGCCTTCACCTCCGCATTCGGCGAGAGTTATGCGGGTACAGATCCGATGCTAGCCGCTGCGGGAAACCCCAAGTTTGGGGACTTTCAGTGCAATGCAGCGATGAGTTTGGGCAAAAAGTTAGGCAAGCCCCCGCGGGCGATCGCCTCTACAATCATCGAAAATCTCGACATCGCCGACATCTGCGAAACCCCAGAAATCGCCGGCCCCGGTTTTATCAATTTGAAGCTGAAACCAGCGTATTTGGAAGCGCAAATAAGTGAGATCGCCGCCGACACTCGTTTGGGGATTGAACCGGTGAAAACGCCTCAGAGAGTGGCGATCGACTTTTCGAGCCCGAATATCGCCAAAGAAATGCACGTCGGACATTTGCGATCGACAATCATCGGAGATGCGATCGCCCGCATCCTCAAATTTCAAGGCCACGACGTACTCAGAATCAACCACATCGGCGACTGGGGCACCCAATTCGGGATGCTGATCGCCTACTTGCGCGAAGTTCACCCCGAAGCATTAACAACCGCTGACGCTCTAGATTTAGGCGATTTAGTGGCATTTTACCGCCAAGCAAAACAGCGCTTCGACGCAGACGAAACCTTCAAAGAAACCGCCCGCCAAGAAGTAGTAAAACTGCAAGCAGGCGCAGAAGACACCCGCCGCGCTTGGAAACTGCTGTGCGATCAATCCCGCCGCGAATTCCAAGTAATCTACGACTTGCTCGATATCAAATTAACCGAACGCGGCGAATCCTTTTACAATCCATTATTACCCGCAGTAGTCGAAGATTTAACAAACTTAGGTTTGTTAGTAGAAAGCGACGGCGCAAAATGCGTATTTGTAGAAGGTTTTACCAACAAAGAAGGCGAACCCCTGCCGCTAATTGTCCAGAAAACCGACGGCGGCTACAATTACGCCACAACAGATTTAGCAGCCATCCGCTACCGCATCCAAAACGACAATGCAAAGCGCATCATTTACGTCACAGATTCAGGACAAGCCAACCATTTTGCCCAAGTATTTGCCGTAGCCAGAAAAGCCGGTTGGATTCCCGAAGATGTCGAAATTGTCCACGTTCCCTTCGGTTTAGTATTGGGAGAAGATGGCAAAAAATTAAAAACTCGTTCTGGCGACACAGTGCGGCTGCAAGATTTGCTCGATGAGGCGATCGTCCGTTTCCGCAAAGGTTTGAAAAAGAGATTAGAAGAAGAGGAAAGACACGAAACGGAAGAGTTTATAGCTAACGTAGGTCGCGTAGTTGGTTTGAGTGCAGTTAAGTATGCAGATTTGAGTCAAAACCGCGCCAGCAACTATGTATTTAGTTACGACAAAATGCTCGCATTGCAAGGAAATACCGCTCCTTATATGCTCTATGCTTACGCGCGCGTGCAGGGAATTCGCCGCAAAGGAGAAATTAATTTTGATAACTTAGATGCAGGTGCAAAAGTAATTTTGCAGTCAGATGCCGAGTTAGTATTGGCAAAGCATTTATTGCAGTTCAATGAAGTTATCAATGCTGTGGACGGCGACTTGTTGCCGAATCGAATTTGTCAGTATTTGTTTGAATTGAGTCAAAAGTTCAATCAATTTTTTGAGCAATGTCCGGTTTTGAAAGCTGAGGAACCGTTGCGGACTTCGCGGTTAGTTTTGTGCGATTTGACGGCGAGGACTTTGAAGTTGGGTTTGGAGTTGTTGGGGATTAAGGTATTGGAGAGGATGTAATCTAAAGTTTGTAGTAAGGACTTTAGTCCTTCCAAAATCTTGAACAATACCTATGCAGCCGGAAGTTATATTACCCAAAATCAGGACACGGCAGTGCCGTTTCCCTACAATTAATCTGGCAATGGTGACATCTCTCATCGAGTGCTCATGATTATTTTGGGGTAGGGACACGGCACTGCCGTGTCCTCCGTTGCCTTTTTTCAAGATTTGAATTTAATTAATTATAAACTTTAGTCCTTATCTTGTATTTCTTCTGTCGTTTCTCCTGGATTTTCAATCAACTCGTTAAATTCGCTGATAATTGCTAAAATCCGATCGGATGCAATATCTGATTGTTCTGATTTTGAATAAATGGCAATCAAGATTACCATCGTCATTGTTTGAAGATAGTAAATAAATCTATATCCGCCGCTTTTTCCTTTTTGAATGTCGCTGTTTTTAACACGCACCTTAAATATCTCGTAACCAGTCCCAGGTATCGGAACTCCCAGCAACTCTCCAGCTTGCAGTTTTTCAATGATGGGCTGAACATCCGATCGAATATGGCGGTACTTTTTAGAGAGAACCCGCAAGTCGCGTTGAAATTCTCGTGTAGGTATAATCTGCCTTAAAGGAGGGTTATTCTGCATCAATTCCATCCCACAGTTCAGAAAGCGGTACAGTCTGCCCTGTCATTGCTTCCTTCCATCCTTGGCGAAAACACTCTTCTGCTGACTTCAAAGGTTCGTCAGCAAGAGCAATTTCTTGTTTTGCGCGTTGAGCAGCAGCCACAAGTTGCGGTTGCGTTTTCTTGAAAGATTCGTCCCATTGAAGCTCATCTTTTAAGTCTGCGATATACTCTTTCAAGTATTCCGCTAGTTGCTGCTGTAAAGTTTCTGGCAGAGACTGCATCATGTCGATCGCTGTATCAATTCCATCCCACAGTTCTGATACAGGTCTAGTTTTTCCTGTCTTTATTTCTAGCCATGCTTGTCGAAAACTTTCTTCTGGAGATGGGAGTGCTTCTTCATCTTCGTTAGCAAGAACGATGATGCGGACTCTGCGTCCAGCAAAGTTTGCCGCTTGCGCTAGAATTTCTTCCCACGTACCTTCTATTTCTAACAATTGTGCTGTCATTGCTTTTGCTTTTTTTAAGAGTTGGATTTAGTAAATTGTAGCGCATTCCTCAAATCGAGCATTTACGGCTTTTTGTGAACAATCAAGCTCTCCAGAAGACCTTTAAACATTGTTACGACAATTTGGCGATCGTTATCTCTCACAAAAATATCGTAATTGGGACTTGAGTTAATTTCAATCAACCAATATTGTCCGTTTTTATCTAGCGCAATGTCAAGCCCCGCATAATTAATCGCCATTTCATCAAAAACAGGTTTAACAAAATCTTCAATCTCCGACATGAGAGCAGGATTAATTATATGTTTGGCTTTTGCACCTTCCCAGTGCAGCGGGCTTAAATTCCCCGCAAATTCAGCCTGAGATTTGTCTTTTTCGTACAGCAAAACTAGCTTTTCTTTGCAGAAGACAGCCCGATATTCGCGGGCAATTTCGATATATTCTTGAGCTAGCGCCACATAGTCATAATCTTTGCTGTTGACGTTAAATATAATTTCTAGGGCTGCTTTAATTTGCTCTATAGTTTTACACAAAAAAACATTGTTGCCACCAGCACCGCGATTTCTTTTGAGAATCACCGGAAAAGAGAAATTTTTGTTTGCGGCTAACACTATTGATTCAATATCTGGAAAAGTTAAATATTTTTTATACTTCTCCTCGCAGTGAGGCGAGACAAAACCGAGAGTTCTGGGAGTATTGATCTTGCCGTTTAATATTTGATAGGTATATTCTTTGTCTTTAAAAATCTCTGCTGCTGACGCGCTGTTAAATGGCGTCATGTAATTGACAAAATAATATTCTTCGCCGCCGTGTTTGATTCTAATCAAGTTTTGGGTAGGATGCAGGATTTCGCAAGGGATATTTAATTCCTCACAAGCTGCCAGCAGGATTTCAATATTGGTTAGCATAAAATGTAACTGAATTAGAAAGTAATTTTAAAGATTTGAGATTAGAGAATCGCTTCCAAATCTCAAACCTCAAATTGAATCAAATTTTATCCAAACAACCGCTGTTGCCCGTTTGCCGCATCTTTCCCGGCATAAATCTCGCGCGTTCCCTTGGGAATGTAAATCCAATCGAATTCTTGCAAGCGGTTTGTCAAGTTGGAAATACTGACTCCCAATTCATCTCTCATTTTGTATAAGTGCGACCATTTTGTTAAATCGCGTCCCTTTCTTTTATCTTCCAAAACAACTCGGGGCATTAACAAACAGCTTGCAAAATATTGGGCTTGCCATTCGATCGACGCAATTTTTGTATTCGCGATCGCACCCCGACAGACAAACGGTTCTTCGACATCAGACGCTGTTTTTCCTCGATCGCCCAAATTGAGTTCCAACTGTTCCACAGTACCGTCTGCTTCGTCTTGATTGACGTGCAGCACCCAGTGGCCGATTTCGTGGGCGATCGTCGATTCGATGAACCCCGGCGGTTTTTCGAGAATCAATTCGTTGATTTCGATTAACCGCTGCTGGGGTAAAATCCTGGCGGCGATCGCACCTTCTTCATCCGGCTCAATGTAGTCCCAAACTACGCCCAAATCCAGAAAATCAGCAACCGTCGTCGCTTCAAAAGGCCATTTCGGAGCAAACTTTTGCGTTTT
Source organism: Microcoleus sp. CZ3-B2 (assembly GCF_036705055.1). Classification (NCBI taxonomy): domain Bacteria; kingdom Bacillati; phylum Cyanobacteriota; class Cyanophyceae; order Oscillatoriales; family Microcoleaceae; genus Microcoleus; species Microcoleus sp. CZ3-B2. The sequence continues at coordinate 83,005 of NZ_JAUBTN010000022.1, forward strand.
CTGCATCTGCATCAGGATGTCCGAAGCCAAACGCTCGATCGATTCTTTGGGATAGAAGCAATACGGTTTAAAAATACTCACGCTTCAGGGGCCTCTCTTACGCTTCAAAAGATTGTTTGAGCCAATCTGGATTTTCTTGCATCCGGCGGAAAAGAGCCTGCATTTCCTTCGGATTTTGCTTCAGCAGCGCTTCGTACTGCTGAGGCAGTCTCCCCGCCAGAAAAATCAGTTCCTCTTCGTTAATATCGAGATTCCGCGCCAATGCTCGAATTACGTCCTCTTTTGGCGCATAATCGGCGCGATCGTTCTCCAACTTCGACAAATAAGTAAAATCCACACTTAGCATAGCAGCAAGCTCACGTTGTGAGTAAGCCTTATCCTTGCGAGCTTGACGGATCAGTCTTCCAAATGTTTGTTCCACGGTTTTTCGCCTCCTGACAAGCATTCTAGCCTGTTTTGATGAAAACTTCAACAAAATACTTGACGGGAAAATCAACCCGCGCTACCATGAGGAGAGTTGACGGTTTAATCAACTCTCCTGCCAGCACTGGTAGGGTTAAAAGTGGAATAATCCCAGCAAAAACAACTACATATAGCGCCATCAACTTAAGAGGAGTGAGAAGCGCTGGGCATCAAAACGCTTGTACGCAGCAAATAAGGAGGAGCAGATCGCAAATGCTGAGAACCTGGACAGACACGCATTACAAGCTCGAAGACGATGACTGGCTATACATCGCCACCCACGAAGAACAAAGCTCAGCCTCACTGGTTTGTCCGGGCTACGCGCGGGATGGCGAAGGCTTCAGCATCCACTTCACCCCAGCCCACCTAGAAACCTTAGAGCATTTGCTCACCGCCCTGCGGATTATCAAAGCTCAACAAGAGGCGATGCTTGAGTACAAATATCCAGAACCAAAAGCCACAACACATCTTATTCGGTAATCGGAAGGGGAGATGGGGAGATGGGGAGATGGGGAGATGGGGAGATGGGGAGATGGGGAGAATTAGCCAATTACCAATTCCCAATTACCAATTCCCAATTGTCTGTAAATCAATAAAGAACTAAGGAAAAACAACAATGACTACTACAAAAGAAAGACCTACATTTTCAGTATTTGGTGCCAAACCGAGCAATGCTTTGCTAGTACCAGAAATCCCGATCGCCGTCCGCAATAATTGCCAAAGTGGCCAGTGGGGTGCGATTCGTTCTCTCTAAATAAAATGTTTTAAACATTTTAGGGACGAGAGGCAAGATTCAGTTTTGAATCTTGACAACTTAACAACCTTGAGGGTGTAAGCCCCTCCTTTCCGGTACAAGAAATGAAAGCATATTCCCTAATGTAGCGACTAGCCATCAATCATTAAAGCGGGAATAAACGGCGGTAAGTCTAAGTCTAATAGACAATCCCGACTAGCAAGAATCTATGGGTAGCGCAAGCAAAGGTGTGTAACTATCGTTACCAGCTAACCAGTGAAATAGACTGACACACTGGGGTCAAAAGACCATGAGCATTAAGATACTTAAGTTGTACCATTAACTTGAGTTTGTACTATCTGCTCCGGTAGAAGAGCACCACCCTAAAGATTCAACCAAAGGTTGTTAGGAACGAAGTAACTCAATCGATGTCTCTCTGCAAGGTCGAATAGGCAGAGTAGTCAGCTAAGACGCAACATCTCGGAGATAATCCAAGGACGCGGTTGAGTGAGATTGAGTCAGAAGCAAAAGCCTTGAGTAATGTCAAGGATAAGCAGACGGACTCACGGTGATACAGATTGTGGAGTTGTAATTAGCAATGAATATGTCTAATACGAGTTTCAAGACTACGTTGGAATGGAATAAACTCAATTGGCGTTTACTAGAACGTCGGGTTTACAAGTTGCAAAAACGAATCTACAGAGCTGAATTGCGTGGAGATGTCAAGGCAGTTAGAAAGCTTCAAAAAACTCTGTTGAAATCTTGGTCTGCAAAATGCTTAGCAGTCAGAAGGGTAACTCAAGACAACCGTGGCAAAAAGACGGCTGGTGTGGATGGCGTAAAATCGCTGACCCCAAAGCAACGTCTAAACCTAGTTGACAATCTGAAGTTGGGAAACACAGCCAATCCCACTAGGCGAGTCTATATAGATAAACCAGGGACTGACGAAAAACGCCCGCTCGGAATACCTACAATGTTTGACCGAGCATTACAAGCACTAGCAAAACTAGCGCTTGAACCGGAATGGGAGGCAAAATTTGAGCCTAACTCTTACGGATTCAGACCGGGAAGGTCATGCCATGATGCCATTGGACAAATCTATAACGTTATCAACAAAGGGGACAAATACGTCCTGGATGCTGATATCGCTAAATGTTTTGACCGAATCAACCACAACGCTCTTATCAGTAAAATTGGAACATTTCCTAGCCTTAGACGCCAGATACAATCATGGCTCAAAGCAGGAACGCTGGACGGAGAAAGATTATTTCCAACCAATGAAGGCACACCCCAAGGAGGTGTAATCTCGCCACTACTGGCAAATATTGCCTTACATGGTTTAGAAAACTTAATCACGAAAGCATTTCCAAGAAAGGTGCATTATAAATACGGTAGGGAAAACGGAAAGAAAACCCAAACCTACATTGGATACACTCCTCAAGCGTATGTAATCAGATACGCCGATGACTTTGTGGTAATGCACGAAAGTCTAGAAGTTATCTACAAATGCCAACAACTGATATCAGAGTGGTTGAAAGAAATGGGTCTAGAGCTAAAAGACACCAAAACAAGGATATGCCACACCCTAAACAAAGTCGATGCAAATAATCCTGGATTTGATTTTCTTGGATTTAACATTCGACAATATGAAGCTGGAAAATACAAGACAGCTCACGACAGGTATGGCACTAAGCTGGGGTTCAAAACTTTTATAACCCCTAGTAAGAAGAAGGTAAAAGAACATTACGATGACATTGCCAGAATAATTGACACCCACAAAGCAGCACCTGCTGATAGCTTGATTCATCATCTGAATCCAATAATCACAGGTTGGGCAAACTATTATTCAGGCGTGGCAAGTTCTCAAACCTTAAACACCCTTGATTACCGGATGTTCTGGAAGCTAGTAGCATGGTCGCACAGAAGACACTCTGATAAATCTAGATCTTGGACAAAGAGCAAATATTGGCATAAAGTTGATGGGGCTATGAAGTTCGCTAGCTCACAGGATGGAAAAATCAATGCAGTTCTTAAACTGCATAAAGAAACACCCATCGTTAGGCACGTAAAAGTCCGAGGCGAAGCAAGCCCATTCGACGGAAACCTAAAATATTGGAGTTCAAGATTAGGCGGAGTACCAGGAGTTCCCAAAGTAATAGCAACCTTGCTAAAACAACAAAGGAACAAATGTACCCATTGTGGTCATTACTTCTGGGAAAGCGATGTGTTAGAAGTGCATCACAAAGACAAGAACAGAAGCAACAATAGGTATTCCAATCTGGAATTACTGCATGGACACTGCCATGATAAACAACACGCAACCAGTACCTATGACAATGGCTGTTTCACTGAGGAGCCGTGTGAGGGGAAACTCTCACGCACGGTTCTGGAGACGAGTAGTTCCGGTGACGGGATTGCTTAGTTTAATCGATCGGCGACACCGACTACGGTTCCAAGTGTTCTATGACAATCCTCAAATTCTCCAAATTCTTCGGTTCCCTCGGTCAAACTTCGCACACATTGTGGGGTCAACTGTGGTTCGTCGCAGAAAGTGGCGAATTGCCGCAAGGAGTTGTCATGGTGACATACATAAAAAACCGCAGCTTGAACGATTTTAACCGCTTGGTAGCATCAGTTCAATCTCGCGGCGTAGAGCCTGCAACCGGGATTTTCGTTCCAGAATTTGTCAAGCATTCCGGCCAGAAACCAGATGATAGCGGAGTAGTCAAACCGATCAATTACTACAGCTTGAAATGGTCTTGGAACGAACGCGGAGATTGGGCAGTTATCGATCAAGCAGCAGCAGTTTTGTCCGATCCGAGCAATCAATCGCGGATGATTGACTTAGAAGGAACCAGGGCTATGATCTGTTTAGATAACCTACCAGCAGCACAAGTTGCGTCCTTGATGGCCGCTCACACTAGCGGTGAAACCGATGCTATTGCTTTGAATTCTAACGGCGGTATGTCGCTACCGCCAGCGGAAGATAGAGCAACTGCTGACTTGTTCTAATTTTGTGGAAAAGGCGCGATTAAATCGCGCTTTTTTCGTAACTGTGACAAGGAAGAGTAAAATGAAAAAAGTCACTAAAATCAAAACCAAACCAAACCTGCAAGAAAGCCGTTTGAGAGAGAATTTCGAGATGCTCGATCGCATTCGGGATGATACAGTCAACGATATCGAAAGTCTTACCGAAGACTTCCAGCACATGACTTTAGTTGCCGAATCTATCCGGCGGAATTACCGAGCTTTGCTTTCGGAAAATCAACTGCTAAAAAACACGCTTTTAAGTATAGTTGAGGAGTGCGAATGCTGGCAAAGCAATCGGTGCGATCGCTGTCAAAAAATTCTCAAATCTCTAGACAGCAATAATCCCGACTTTCCACCGAATGCAGCCAAAGAATACCGAGCTATTCTCAGCCAACTGCGGAACTTAGAATAGCTAAAAACGTCTCACAAGCCAACCCTGCAAAAATTTGAATCAGGAGCAACAAACCTTATGACACTAGCAACAGCCAAAGATAGCAAAACCAAGATTTTGCAAAATTTTCAGCAGATTTTAGCAGACAAAAAAAAGATTGAATCTAAAGTCGAAACTAAGGAACAGTCAGCCGAAAAAGCCAAAAGCAAACAACTCCTAGAAGTTGCTTCTACCTACACAATTGACAGTATTGTTAAAGGCTTGGCAGACTTGCAATTAGATTTCGGTAGCATCACCAGCGGACTTTCGGAAAAACTGAAGGCGGAATCTGCGAAATTAGATGAATTAAAACGGGCGATCGAAATTGAAGCCGAACAATTGCAAGAGTTGCAGCAAGTTAGAGTTGTAGCAGATGCTCTCCACATTTTAACTCAAGAGCACCGGGAAAAACTGACACTCCTCGAACAAAACGCCGCCAATCAGCGCGAAGTCCTGGAAAAAGATACAACCCAAAAGCGCAAGATTTGGGAAAAAGAACAGCAAGAATTTGATGCAGCATTTCAAGAACAAACTGCACTCACAACTAAACAGCGCCAGCAGGAAACAGCCGATTATCAATACGAATTGCAGCGCGATCGCAAAATTGAAACCGACGAATACGAAGAAACGAAGCGCAAACTAGAACGGCAATTGCAAGAATCTACCCGCGAAAAAGACAAAAACTGGGCGGAAAGAGAAAAAGCCCTCAGCGACAATCAAGCGGAGTTTGAAGAGAATCAAAGGAAAGCTGCTGGATTTGAAGAAGAACTCAAACAGGCTTATATGAAAGCTAAAGAAGAAGCTATTCAAGAAGTTTCCCGCGAAGCTAAAGTCAAGGCAGATTTAGCGGACAAGGAATGGGAAGGAAGCAAGCAGGGATATGAGTTGAAAGTGCAATCTTTACAGCAGACTATTGCGCGGCAAACTGAACAAATTGCTGAGATTTCCGCGCAACTACAAGCTACGATGAAGCAAGCGCAAGATTTGGCAATGAAAGCTTTTGCGAGCAAAGCTTAAAGATTACTCGGCGGTTGAAACCGCGACTACACAAACGAAGTCCGCCTTCGCGGACTAAGAATTAGAATTGAAACCAGACCAAATTTGCCCAACTATTAACAAATCAAAAGCTATGAACAAAAAAGTTAGCGACAAAAGCACCAAGGCTGAAATCTTAGAAGCGTACAAGGAAGCCGCGCAAGAAAAAGCTGCATTAGAATTGCAAATCAAACAGCTAAATGCTTCCCCAAAGCAAGCAGCAGTTCCTGAAAAACTTATTGTGGAGGCACAAAAATCAATGGTTTTAACTCAAACTCAACAAAAAATGCAGTCCACAATCGATAATCTGATTTTGCTGCAATTTGGCTTTGGCGGCGCTGTCAGCGAGTTGTCTGAAAAGTTAACTTCCGAAGCTACTAAATTGGAAGAATTGCGGCGCGTTGTGGGGGAAGAAGTTCAACAACTGCAAGAGTTGCACAGTTTAGAAGATGTTGCGGAAGATACGCTGGATAATTTAATTCAGCAGTACGAAGAAAGTGCGAAAACTTTTACTGACGAACTCAGCGAACGACGCGAAACTGTTGAACAGGAGTTGTTGGAACTGCGGCTGGCTTGGGAAAAAGAGCAGGAATTGCAAAAGTTGACTGTTACAGAACGTAATGATAATCAGCAAAAAGCTCGCAGCCGGGATGAGGAGTTGTATGATTACGATCTGAATCTTCAGCGAAATCTGGATATCGAAGAATACGAACAGCGCCAGCAAAGGCTTTATCAAGAAATTGAAGAGTTTCGCCAGGAACAGGAGAAACAGTGGGCGGAACGCGAAAAAGCTATTTCGGAACGGGAAAAACTGTCTGCGGATGTTAAGGCTAAGGTGGAAGTTTTCCCGAAGGAACTGGAAGCTAATATCAAGAATGGGAAAGATATTGGTCGCAATATTGGCAATTATCAAGCTAAGGTTAAGGCGGATTTGTTGGCTAAAGATCTTGAAGGACAAAAGCAAAATTATGAACTGCAAATTCAAGGGATGTTGCAGACTATTCAAAATCAAGATGCGCGGCTTGCTAGTTTGTCACAGCAACTTGATTCTGCTTTGAAACAGGTTCAAGATTTGGCTGTGAAGGCGATTGAGGGTTCGTCGAATTTGAGTTCTTTCCAAGCTGTGAGGGAAATTGCGATCGAACAAGCTAAGACTCAGCAGAAAAATAAGTAATACCAATTTCATAAAGTAGCGCTAGATATTACTCCCCCCAACCCCCCGCGAGTTCGGGGGGGAGCTAAGACTTCATCTATACCACATATGAAAGAAAAATGGTATAATCCGTAGTCTCTTTTAGGAGCTAATTAGGTTGCTTTAGATACCCGATTTCTTGAAGAAGTTGGGTATCTGGGTATGGTCGGGAGAGATTTTTGCGATCGCCCGCTTCTTGTGCAAAAATATAAGTATTTAGGCTGGAGGTAAGTGCTATGCTTGATACTAACAACTTTGAACTGCGGGATATTCCGATATATTCTATCCCTCAAGCAGCACAATATCTCAGGCTGCGAAGAGATATGTTGCGACATTGGGTTGTTGGCTGGTACTCGCAAACAAAAACGGACAAGCACTTCTTTGAGCCGTTGATTGAGTTACCTCAACACGATAATCTTGAACTGCTGCCCCAGTCCAAAACTAGACTACTTTCTTTTACCAATTTGGTAGAGGCTCATGTGTTGATTGCTATTGTTAAGGCTACTGGCTTCTCCCGAAAACAACTTAGCACTGAACTCGACTACATCCACCGTCATCTTTCGACTCCTCACTTATACGCTCGAATTGAGTTTCAAGTCGAGGGAATTGCTCTTTTGTTTGAGAGATGCGGACAGAAGCTTGTAGCCTCCGGCAGGGAACAGGAAGCGAGGCAGATTCTAGACATTTATTTCGATCGCATTGTACGAGATGAAGCTGGATTACCTATCAAACTCTTCCCTTTCACGAAGCTACCAGGTTCCGACGAACCTAAAACAGTGATGATTGACCCCACAATCTCCTTTGGCCGCCCTGTTTTGGCTGGAACTGGCATTCCCACAGCTATGCTGGCAGAACGTTACAAAGCTGGGGATTCCATCGATGAACTTGCTGAGGACTATAATTGCGATCGGCTCCAAATAGAGGAAGGTATTCGCTGCGAACTTCCGCTAGTAGCATGAATGAGATATTTTTCATCGATCGATGTTTAGGAACAAAACTGGCAGATTCATTACGAAATGCGGGGGCGACAGTAGAAATTCACGACGATCATTTTATTAAAAATATGAAGGATGAGGATTGGCTGAGGATAGTTGGAGAAAGCAATTGGGTTGTACTTACAAAGGACAAGAAAATTGCTAGTCGTCCTTTGGAGTTATTGGCTGTGGCTCAAGGTAATGTACGGCTGTTTGCATTTGTGGGTGGCGATGTTTCTGGAGTTGTAGTCGCACAAGCTTTTGTAAATGCCTTAGAAAATATGAAAGGATTTATTCGGGGGAATCAAGCACCTTTTATTGCTAAGGTGTACCAGTCTGGTTTGGTAAAGCCCTGCAAAAACCAAAAGGAACTTTTGAGAATCCTCCCTAAAACCAGTGAGTAAATTATCTTAAAGTTAATCTCGATTAGTCCAGTTTATAAACTGTCTACTCCCTTCCAGGCTCAGAGAGTATGAAAACCTATCTACAGGGTTGTAGTTTTTAGTGAAAAGCCCGATCGCCCTGTGCACTTCTAGAAACTGTCCTTTGTTCTCCTGACCGCTTCATTCACGCTCATTATTCTATAAGTTAATCAACCAAAAGATATATTTGGGGCTTAAAGATTATGTCACAACAAATTGTACGTCAAAAAGATACTAATGCTTGGATTCTTCAGTGCTGGGTTTCTTTTATTGTTGCCATTTCTGCAACTACTGTTGGTGTGATTTATTTACAGGTAGATCCTTGGCAAAAAGCTTTTATGGGTATGGGTTTAACTTTTTCGGTTGGCTCGTCTTTTACTTTAGCAAAAACCATTCGCGATAACAATGAGTCAACAAGATTGACTGCGAGAATCGACGAAGCGAGAGTTGAGAAAATTCTCGCGGAACATCATCCTCTCAAATGAATTTTAATTATACAATATATACGACAAACAGCCCGGGCGGGCTGTTTTTTTTGAGCTTGAGGTTAAAACCTGCGGATTTCAATGGCTACCTTTGGACTTACGATCGCCCTTATTTTGTTGGCGCTGGCGAATGCCTGCCTGAACCGTAGCCATATCTACGGGAAAACCAACGACAGGAATCACCTGATCCTTGCGTTCTTCTTCCAGATTCTTGAGTTCGGTGTAGTCAACCCAGTGAATGCAATTTACCGGACAAGTGTCCATCGCCTCAGCAATCAACTCTTCAGAATCCCCGTCTTGTCGAACTACGCGCGATCGCCCGTAATCCGGCTCAATATAGAAAGTATTGCGAGCAACATGAGCGCAGTGCTTGCAGCCAATGCAGGTAATCTCATCAACATAGACACCTTTTTGGCGAAACACACCGCCTAATTCCGGTTCCAAACCAGAGCGATCGGGCGCATCCCGCAAAAATCCGCCCAACTCCGGCTCCAAACCAGTGCGATCGCTTGCTGTATCTATTCCGAGTCCAGAAAGCTCAGACATTTAGACCCCCACAATAGTAAATAAGTCCGCGCAGGCGGACTTTGATGAGACAAGATTGCAAAAATCTCGAAAAATTTTTAAGCACACCAGCGCTGAACCACCAAGCGGATCGAACCGTCTTGATTTTGCTTTTGCTCAGAAACTTGGAAACCCTGCTTAGCGCTTTCATTAACCACAGTATGGTAAGCATAGCGCTGAGTCACCTTATTCAGAAAACGGTCTACAGACCAAGCTTGCTGCCAAAATTGCAAATCGGCCACCAATTCATACTCAGTCCCGTTCCAGCTAAAACCTAAGTCATAGCCGTTTTCTTGCTCGATTACCACCTCAGCAGTGCTGGTGAGGCCGCGATAGCCGCGCACCTCAGTCGGGCCCGACTTCCAGTCGATACCCAAATCAGTTAAAGCAGCTTCCAAAGAATTCAAATTGCGGATCTGGGTTTTAATTTGGCTAAAGTGTGACATGGTGATTCCAAAAAAAATTTAAGTGAACTCAACAAAAAAGATTACCAATCGCTAAAAGCCACCTGGGCCGTCGCTTCGGCTGACTGATTGAGCGCAAGCGCGAAATATTCAGATGTTGACTCTTGATGAAGCACCACGCCAAGCTGGGCTTCAATAGCAGCAGTTACCTCAGCGCAGGAAGCACCGACAATGCCGGTGACTGTTTCCTGTACGCGGCCATCTGGATAAATCACAAATTCTAGTGTTTCCATAATCCGGGCTGACTGAATAGGAACGATGAAATCAGACACCGACGCCAGCAAGCTTGGTACGATGCCTCCTGAAGTCGCTTCTTGAGAGTTGGCTGACTCGCCACTATATCAATTTTGACTAATTGATAGGTTTTGAGTCACAACTTAACAGAACTTATTAATAGGTGGGATCAATACGTCAGTGTTATGTAAAGTTTCGCGTACATCGTGACATCAGTCAATGGATTTGAGATTTTATATTTGAGATTTTCGATTTTAGAGCGAGGAAGTTCGGCAACGGATTGTGTAGCGGACGTAAGGGATGTAATTGATGTATGTAATGGGTGGATGTTGAGGTTCGAGGGTAGAAGAAGGATTTTGCCCAATCTCCCCCTCTCCCCCTCTCCCCCTCTCCCCCTCTCCCACTCTCCCAATCTCCCAATCTCCCCCTCTCCCCCTCTCCCACTCTCCCAATCTCCCAATCTCCCCCTCTCCCCCTCTCCCCCTCT